>CAXTCQ010000387.1:0-6734 GCA_964242965.1 uncultured Calothrix sp.
CCCTCCCCGCTTGCGGGGAGGGAACCGGATTTTCCCCGGATACGCAAGCGGGGAGGGGATTAAGGGGTGGGGTAAAATTCTGTGCAGCTTTACATTAAATTGGTATAACGTAGGTTGGGTGGAGCGGAGTGTAACCCAACGCATGAATGTTTGGCGCTCGTCCCAAGGGGACACGCACTCGCGTTCGTTACACCCAACCTACAAAACTAACGGGTAAGTAAAAAAGGTTTAAATTTCAAGATAAAATGTAATTATAACATTCAAGAACGCGAAGCGCGAACGTTACAGCCAACCGACAAAACTCAGGGATGACAGTTAACCCATCGGTAAATCGCGGAGAAAATAAAAGCGATCGCGTTTCCAATCATCGCCTTTAATTCGTCCTAAATAGCCTGTAAGTGGTGATGATAATTAGACTAAAGATTTCGTATATAGTTAATAACTTATAATTAACGTAGGTTGGGTGGAGCGAAGCGTAACCCAACTGCCTTTGTTGGGTTTCACGCTCGTCCCAAGGGGACTGGCTTTGCCTACGTTACACCCAACATACAAAACTTAGAGATGATTATCCAAAGGTAAATCGCGGAGAAAGTAAAAGCGATCGCGTTTCCAATCATCGCCTTTAATTCGTCCCAAATAGCCTGTAAGTGGAGATGATAATTCGACTAAGATTTCGTGTAATTCCTGTGTTTTGATTTTAATTGATGCTCCCGCAATAAAACCATGTAGCGCATCAACACCTGCACGGTCAAAGTCGGTATTTTCTAAGTATTTTTTTACTAGCTGGATAATGTGCGATCGCAATTTTATATCTCGCTCTATTTTTTCTATATAATTATTAACTTTATCGTTAGCTAAACCGAACGGTTCGCTTTGCAAACAGTCTTTAAGTTCAAGTAAATTAATCGAGTTTTGATAATTAGCTTGTAATTCAACTAATTTCTGTAGAGTTTCAGGTGTAATTACATTCATTTGATTCTCAGTTGCTGTTCTTTGTGCATAAAAATTAAGTTCTCCAGCTGCGACAATTAATTTTATTGCTCGTTCGTACTGCGCTTTTCCCAAATGGTTGATGCCAATTTTGAGAAGTTGTGCAGGTGTACCATCTGGAACCTTTTCTGATTTGGTTGCTTTGCACTCTCCTACTATCGGATATGGGTACTCGCAGTAAAAATCCATTCCTCCGGCTCCACCAGTACCTTCAGGGTTTAAGCTAGAACCTGTAAAGCCTAATTTCAGCAAACTTCGACGCACAAGTTTTTCAAAAACATGTCCTTCGCTAGAGTTTCCAACTTCGGCAATAGTGTTTATCCAAGCCAAATCTGGATTTGATTGCTTATGATAAGCAGAAGTATTCCAACCTAAAAACACTTGAATATCTGTCTCTAACTGTTTCGCTACTGGGTTAGTTACAGAAGCTAAAGCACCCAATAATTCCTCTAATTCTGGATGCAGAGGAGGTTGGAGTGTTTCGAGTTGCTGCTTGCGGATAGAGAAAGCGCGATCGCTCAACACTGGGTTTGCTTCTGAAACCGTTAGCGAGTTAGGTAAACCAACCAATTTTCCTAGCTTTTGCTGCGTACCGAGTTTTGCAGATACTTCCTGCGATTGCGATAACTGATAGACACGCAAATAAGCGAGAAAAATGTGTCCTTGTTGTCGCAATATCTCCTGTAAAGCTTCGGGTTTCCAGATGGTTAGCTTAGATAAAACCTCTAAATTTTCGGCTTTGTCTAAAATTTGGCAAAACTCGCATTTAGCCCAAGCTTTGATTTTGACTACTTCATCTGCTAATAGAGGAAGCGTTAACTGTTCCTGCTGTGGAATTAGACTAACTTGTTGAGGTTGTAGTAAGATACCTTGAGGTTTTTGGGATTTAATAGCATTCTCAGCAATTGTTAGAAAACTTGAGCGGTAATATTGGTCGTAGGAAAGTTGACTATCAGAAAATTCAGCCGGATAAAGAGCAAATCTTTGTCCGGGACGAAGAAACATCCGGGGTAAAGCTGCAATTGTGCGTCCCTGAATCAAAGCTTCAATATCAGGGACGAGTAAACATAAAGCAGTCGCAATTACACTTGAACTGCTCATAATCCGAGTTTACTTATTAAGTTATCAACTAAATCATCAACGTTCCCATTTTGATTTTGATATTGTGTTACTTGAAATTCTGGAATAACATCTTCATCAACTAAATCATTTGGCACTTGCCCTGATGGGTCGCTGAGAATTTCACGAATTAAATAATTCTCAGTAGCAATTCTTTTTTGACGAATAAAGTCAATTATTTGCTGTTCACTCAATTCATAATCTTCACGAGCTTTCATGACTAAGTGAACAGCTAATAAGGCTTTGATATCTTCTGATTTTAAAAGTACCCATTCTCCACCAAGTTGCGGTGATAAAAGTATACTTAGCAACTGTTGTGCTTTAGTTGCACCTTTATTTATTTGTTTAGAACGAACTAAACAGCCGCGAGTTAAATCAAAATCATTATAGCGAGTTAAGCGTTTTAATGTTGCTTGAATATTCATACCTCCAGAGTCTTGAAGGACAACTACACCTATTTTTACGTCTTTATCATTTTCTTTGCCAATAATTTTAAAGTCGATATAACCTTTATCAATAGCTTTTGTCTGGATATCTACGATATCTTGTACTTCGACTTTCTCGATTATTTCTCCTTTCACAGCAGAAAATCCTAAACGCAATGCTTGAGCAATTGTTGCTTTATCTTCTAGATAATTTTGAATAGCGTTGTCTAGAGTAGCAAGTTGTTCTAAATAAATAGCTTCTACAGGATGCTTTTCTACTATTTGTTCATCAGGTAGTTGAAAGTTATCTGCACACCATTGCAAAACTTTTCTGATGATCGGTTTTTCCTTCCCTAATGCTTTCAACTTATTTTCATCAAAGGGATAGACGGGATGAGGAGGTATTACACCACTTTTCTTATAGAAATCTTCTAACCATCCAGCCACTAAACTAACTACATTATCCGAGTTTAAATGTTGTAAATCAATAATTTTGTGAGCAATTCTATCTACTACAGATTCAGCATTAGGTAATCTTTTAACTTCATTAATCCAACTATCAGGGAAAATCGATGTTAACAATATACCCTTTTTGAGTTTATCGTATAAGTCTTTTCCAAGGAGAGCAGTAACTTGTATTCCTGTAAATCCAGCATCATTACAAACTACGGTTTCCATCTCGTCGAAACAGACAACTACTGGTTTATAATCGCTAATTAAATCAAGAATCTGCCGAATCGAATTAAAAGATTCTACTTCTTGATTTTCTTGACTGATGTTAACTAAACCCATTATATCGGCTTTAGACTGTGGAATATTACTACCTGCAAGCCATCTAGTTGCATATGATTCATAGGCGGGATTGGGTGAAAGAGTCCAAATAATTCCTGTCAGAATATCTGGGTTTTCAATATCAGACTTAATACTCAATATCTTATCTCTTAATACTTCAACTACCTTTGAATTTTTTGCTAATGCTCCGGGAAATTGATTAACTAATTGCTGCGGTACATAGTTTTTTTGGTAGGCATCATTAATTAAAGCTGTAGCTAATTCTTGCCATTGGCTGACACCTTGGCTGCCAGTTTGTTTAAGACTATTTGCTAAAGTCCTTAAAAATTCGCTTTTAATGCGATTCAAGTCATTACACTGACTCATGTAGACAAATAAAGCACTGCCATCATCCTGTAAACGATGACGAATACGACTGATGACATGGCTTTTACCCAAACCTCTTTCCGCCGTCATCGTAATGCCTATTACTCGTTGCTTTCCGCTGCGGACTTTTTCTATTGCCTCGTAAACGGTATCGGAAGCATGAGCATTTAAGCATGGAACATCAGGAAAACTTTGTCCCCAAATATTGTGGTCTGTAACTACGAACTTACCCGCAAAAGGGTTGTTATTTCTGATAACATCAATGATTACATCGTTTGACATGGATTTATTCTGCAAATAGTTGGGTACAAAAAATTTGATAAGTACAAAAAATTAAAATCGATGCCTTAATTCAAAAGTTTGGCATAACAACGTAGCCCACTAACTTCTGTAGTAACGGAATCTTCTAGCTTTACTGGGTCGTTATCTGGCAAGCTTCCACCTTGCAACTGTAAAATGTCATTTGCTTGCATTTCCAAAAGCCATTTATTGAACTGTTCGCGGGTAACGATTTCGCCTACCGTTCTACGAATGCGATAAATAGGCACTAAGTTATCGAGGTTGTAATCGCGGTTGAGTTGTTCGTAAACATCCAACGTAATCTTTTTAAACTCGTCGTAAGATTTAATCCCTGCTTTCTTGCCGTTACCGTTGCCGTTACCATTCACGGATATAGATGGTGCAACTACCGCGTTGCTACTCTCGCTTATCCATTTCAACAGCGCATTTGCAACCCAAGTACCAACAATAGTCCCTTCAAACCTAAAATCAGGACTTTTTAACCCTTCCCCCAAAACTTCTAAACCTTTTGGAGATACCAGCGAAAAGCCATTTTTAGAGATTGCGATCGCACCTTCTTTCTCAAGCTCAGAAATTATCTTTTCGTAGTCAGTTGATTTTTCATGTTTACGCACAATACGTTTGTTTAATACACCACGTTTAACTTCCTTATCTACCGCACCTAAATCCCATAAACAAAGTAAAAAGCGGATTTCAGCTTGTATTTGATTTTCTTTGAAAGTATTTTTACTTTGACTCATATCGCTATCTATGCTCATTTTTACAAGTTTGTACCTGTACTGGTCAGCACTAGTATAGTTTTTACCAAATCGTTTTGACTTTTGGAAAAATACTGAAAAATCTCTAAACAATTCCTATTAAAAATTTCAACCTGCGTAAATATATCTATGAAAACGTTTAAACGCTTAGGCTTTACCTCCACCCACCGCTAAGGAGAGATAAATACCTAAGCTTTTTTCGGCGTTACTGAATTGAAGTATGAAATTTGAAATGAGGTATATTAAAACTCTTACTCTTTGGGTCTTTGCGTCTTTGCGCGAGAAAAATTCATACCTGGATTTAGCAAAGCCCTTTTTTCTTTAGTAGGACTGCAAATTTATAAAAAACTAATCTAAAGACTGACCTCACTTTCCCTCAAAAGCAAGATGAAACGTAGCGCAAATTCGCTCACTATTGCGATGAAAAGGTAAACCTGTATTGTTGTACAACACAAGCAAATTCAGGGTGATGGGGAAACATAACCATGAACGCAATCCAAGTTAAAGCTAAACGCGCCCCGATTCCAGTAGCAATATTTCTTTCGACGTTGTTAACAGTTCCAATGCTAAATGGCTGCGGTGGAGATTCGCGCAACGCCTCAGCACCTCCACCTGTTGATGGTACGGTTGGTAGGCAAGTAAATGACTCTACACGCGCTAATCAGCCCGAAGCCAGAAAGGGATTATCAACTAGAAACAAAGTCTTGATTACTTTAGCTGGTGCGGCTGCGCTTTACTATCTCTACAACCAACGCAAAAATGCTAAAGGAGAGGGAGCGCAGGGTCAATATTATCTTTCCAAAAATGGACGGGTTTACTACCGGGATGCTCAAAATCGCCCCGTTTGGGTAACACCACCAAGTGAGGGGATTCAAGTTCCAGCAGATCAAGCCGAAAGATACCGCGATTTTCAAGGTTACAACGGGCGTTCTACTGGTCGTGACTTAACTGATATTGCTCCCCAAGAAGCAGCCCCAGCATTATAGATTTTCGTTTGATTAGGGATAAAGGAATTGAAAAGTTATTTTTCCCTAATCAATTTTTTACCAAAAGTGTTCCATAAAATAAACGATCCAATTTTGTCATGCTGTCAGCGTTAGCGCAGCGTGTCCCCTTGGGACGAGTGCGAAGTTAAGCATCTCGAAGGTTCTTCGCTTCACTTCGTTACGCTCAGAATGACAGGGTATTTTATTCTTGGAATTCTTTAAACATTTAATTAATAAGGACAAAAATCATGGTAGATAACTTTTTCAAAAAGGTCGGAGATTTTTTGGCTAGTGGTGTCGAAAATAACCAAGACGAGCAAGACAATGAGTATAGCGATCGCAATGTTCGTCGCGCTAGTGAAGACCCATACGGAGACCCTGCCGACCAATACGGTAACGCGATTCCCGCAAGCCAAGACCCATATGGAGACCCTGCCGACCAATACGGTAATGCAATTCCCGCAAGTCAAGACCCCTACGGCGACCCTGCCGACCAATATTACGGTAACGCGATTCCCGCAAGCCAAGACCCCTACGGCGACCCTGCCGACCAAGGATATTCAAACGCAGGTTATGATGGGCAATATGGAAATGCAATTCCCGCAAGTCAAGACCCATACGGCGACCCTGCCGACCAACAGTCTTACGGTCAACTCCCAGCTAGCGAAGACCCATATGGCGACCCCGCTGACGAAGAATATCGTCGCTAGGTAATAAAATTTACAGCACTTTATATACTTCCGAAAAAACGCCTTGCATTAACGCACGTAGGGGCGGGGTTCCCCCGCCCCTATCGCGTTGCATAAATCACCCAAATGTAGTTAAGTGTAAAATTATTTGCGGAGGCTTTAATAATTGAAAGGCTTACCTCGTATTTTTTGTAAGACAGGCAAGATGCCTATCCTACGCCAATCCTAACTCTTAACTCCTAACTCATAACTTTTAATTAAACGCTTCAAGTTGTTCCAAACGCAACCAAATATTAGGTGTAGGAACTT
>CAXTCQ010000388.1:0-6727 GCA_964242965.1 uncultured Calothrix sp.
CTCCCTACTCCCTACTCCCTACTCCCCACGAACAATATTTCTGCCTGCCAAAAGTTAATTGACACGAAAATTGGGCAAACTAAATAAGAGTCAAACTGCGGGATTGGATAATACATCACCGTAAAATTACTAATTCCGTTAATTTACTCCATTTTTCATATACAAACCCTTTTAACCTGTTATTTCATCGCAGGTGTCAATTTCTATTTTGAACGCTGGAGTTAAATTTCTTATGTCAGACCCCAACATTGGTCGCAACCTTAGCAAACGCTACCAAATTCAGGAATTAATCGGCACTGGAGCAATGGGTAGGGTTTATCGTGCTAAGGATATTTTGTTGGGAGGTGTTCCCGTTGCTGTTAAATTCCTATCAATGTCGATTCAAAACAAAAAGATGCGCTTGCAAGAACGCTTTGAACGGGAAGCTAAAACCTGCGCTCTTTTAGGACAAAAAAGTATCCAAATTGTCCGAGTCATGGATTATGGCGTAGACGATCGCAATACTCCATTTTACGTGATGGAATATTTACATGGCAAAAGTCTAAGCGTTCTAATTCGCCAGCAACAATTGACATTAGCGCGATTTTTGAGTATGGTACGCCAAATTTGTTTGGGCTTACAATGTGCCCACGATGGTATTCCTGTTGATGGTGCAATTTGCCCAATTATCCATCGTGATGTCAAACCTAGCAATATGCTGGTAATTATGGACTCTAGTTTCGGGGAACTTGTCAAAATTCTAGATTTTGGTATTGCTAAACTACTTCAGTCGAATACGCATCAAACGAATTACTATTTAGGAACCCTGGCTTATTCCTCCCCCGAACAGATGGAGGGAAAAGAACTCGATAACCGTTCGGATATTTATAGCTTGGGCGTGATGATGTTTGAGATGCTTACAGGTAAATTACCTTTGGTAGCATCAACTCACTCGTTTGGAGCCTGGTATAAAGCGCATCATTTTCAAGAACCGCGCTCGTTTGCAGAAATTGACCCTAACATTCAAGCACCAAAAATAATCGAAGATTTGGTGATGAGCTGTCTTGCCAAAACTCCAAGTTCGCGTCCGCAAAATATTAATGAAATTCTTTCTTGTTTAGCATCGCTCGAAGCTAGTTTCGATCCCGATACCAATAAAACCACCGATACACGCGATACTGCGTCGAATGCTCCCACTATTATTGCCGTATCGCAGGATAAAACACAGTCTAATTTGCCTCGCACGCTGTCCGATGATGTTGTCAAACTTGCTTCCTGGCCTGAAGATAAACCAATTGCCGATATCGTCTTTCCCCAACCGCTCCGCATTCACGGGGAAGTTTCTGCTGCGCTGTGGATGATGTTACCGATTGTGGAAATCCAAAAACGCGCTTCTTGTACCCGTTACAATCAATTTCTTTTCATTCCCGCTCCTCATCCAATGCTGATGTGGATTACCGTTATCTATAACCGTAAATTTGGGGCTAAATGGCTACCTTATTACCTCGACCTGAAAACGACTTTTGGTCAAGAAACTGCATCTTTATTGGGAAAATCGGGTTACTACCGCTTGCTTGCATTTGCACGCGAACAACCGGATTGCCCTACCCATATTATGATGTCAACTATTGCTTCTGCTCAATGCCGCAGGCTGCAAGAATGGGTAACGTTATCGCATACGCTGCCTTCATCCGCTCAACCCCAAATTAGCAAAAACTATCTCAAAGCTGAGTACGAAAAGATTAAACCTCAAATTTTAGCAAAGCTGGCAGCAATTAATACTGATTCTCCCTTCGACCTTTCTGCCTAGAGATATTTCCGGCACACCTGTAACAATTACTTATATGAAGTATTAAGCAATATTAAGATTAAATATATGCGGTTGTAAAAAAGCTCTATAAGAAATATAAATATTAGAGGTACTAGATTAATCAAATAGCGATTAACCGCAATCAGCAATTCTCAGTCGCCTAAATTTGTATAGTTCTGATGGGTGATGCACCCTCTAGAAACTGAAATCATACAAATTTATGTTTTCTGATGGGTAAATTCATTATTAAATTTTTCGCAAGCTGCAATTAGTTGGATGCAATGCACGATATTGTATTTGCGAGCAAACTAATATAGCAGACTGTACCGTTTGCTAAATAGACTTTTCGATCGCGTTGATTGAAAATCGCATTGATGCCCCGACATCCCCAGCTGCTTTCCATCCAAGGAACTAAGCAAGAGAAGGAGGTCGCTCACTGCGACATTAGACAAAACAAAAATGCCTATGCCATTGCGCCTGCATCTAGACCCCATTGGTGCTTGAGAAGTTCTTTGTAAGTAGCTTCACGAACTACCATTTGCTCGTAAAGTTTAACTAAAAAGTCTTGCGCTTGTTCGTGACTCATGTCTTTTACCTGGGTGGCAAACGAGCAAATGTTGAATTGCTGTTCTAACGTCAATTGGATTGGTGAATTCATCAGAGTAAACTCCAAAAAACAATAAGGTTAGTAAGGGGACGAAAACGGGCAGTTTGCAGTTTCCCAAAATTCCAAAGGTAAAATTTGGAATTTTGCTTTGTCGAAAATTTGCACCTCTGTTATTAAGAAAGATAACAATTGTTTGCTAAATTGCCCACACCTTTTGGGGTGATTTTTGTACTATCTGGCGATCGCACTCAGTCTTCTGATATATACCTCAAATCGATTTCGGTCGATTTCGGTAATTTCGCAGTGTGAAGTAGCGCCGATATCAACAAATTTCATGCCCTCCGGTAAGTGAAAAGGTGAAAGATGTTAACTGTGCATTTTATTTGCATTACCGCAGATAATGCAAGATGTCAATTTAGCAAATAGTAAAAATCTAACCCCCAAATTGTAGTTTGGAGGTTAAATTCATTTGTATCAAATTGTAAAAGTGAAAAATGCTCAGATTGAACAAACTGAGGTAGATAGTAATTAACTAGCCAGGGAAACCAGTACAACAGTAATGTTGTCGTGTCCACCATGCTCTTTGGCAGCTTCGATGAGCGCGAAAGCAGCTTTTTCGAGCATTGGAGATTCTTGCATGTGGGTCGCTATTTTGTCGTCGATAAGTTCTTCAGTCAAGCCATCGCTGCATAACAGTAAGCGATCGCCTGGTTTGATATCGAGTTTTTGAACGTCGATGTGGTTCAAATCTTCGCGTCCCAAACAGCGAGATAGCACATGACGAAAAGGGTGAATCCGCGCTTCATCAAGATTAATATCGCCAACTTTGAGTGCGCGTGCAACCCAGGTATGGTCTTCGGTTACTTGGTCGAGTTGCGAATCGCGCAAGCGGTATAACCTCGAATCCCCAACATGAGCAACCAGCGAATCTAGATTGCGAAAAAGTACCACGACAGCAGTAGTTCCCATATCCGCACGTTCGGGATGGGTTTGCTGGTCGTGCAAAATCGCTTCATTTGCTTGCAAAAGGGCAGTTTCGAGCAATTGTGTTGAAGGTATGGAAGAATCCCAATTTGCCCCTAAACAGGATTGAATTTCCTCAGTTGCAATTCGACTTGCTTCTTCGCCACCTGCATGACCACCCATTCCATCAGCAACAATAAAAAATCGTCCTTCTGGGTCAACATAATAAGCATCCTGATTACTAAAACGAATAAGTCCGGGGTCACTTGCTCCGGTAGACTGAAGTTTCATAGATTTTTTACAACAATCATTTAATACGTGCGGTCATAACGGTCAAGACGCAAAAGCAGTCTAATCAACATCCATGATACGAGTGCTGCAACTAAAACGACAAATACCGCCAACCATATATAATCTTTAACCAATAAAATCGAGGCTGAAAGGGTAAAACTACCGATAATTACCGCGTAGACGATTGCAAGTTGAATACTGCTTTGCCGTCTTAGCAAACGCTCGGTTTCAATAGCGCGGACGCGCAAACGCACGTCACCGCGTTCGAGTTTTTCGAGCGTATCTTCAAGCCTGCGGGGCAGACCTAAAGCGGTAGTACTGACTTGAACTGCCTGACGGCTGAGTTCGTTGAGCAAGCTATTTCCTTGCGAACCATTTGTGTTAGTCATAAGCTGCATTGCGTAGGGTTTGGCAACTTCCATAAAGTTAAATTCTGGGTCTAACCCCTTGCCGACACCTTCGAGGGTGGAGAAAGCCCGCATCACGAAGGTAAAAGTTGCTGGAAATCTAAAAGGCTGATCGTAAGCTATTTCGTACAAATCCTCACTAATGGCGGCAACCGATTGGTTTTCAAACGGTTTGTCCATGAAGTGGTCGAGCATGTACTGTACCGAACGTCGCACCGGACCCATATCGTCAGTCGGCGCTAAAGCACCCAAATCGATTAGTGACTGCACCACGCGATCGCCATCTTTGGAAGCAATACCAAACATCGTTTCCATCAATCCTTCGCGGACGTTGGACTTAATGCGTCCCATCATCCCAAAGTCATAAAATATTAACGCGCCTTCAGGGCTGACGGCAAGATTACCGGGATGGGGGTCAGCATGGAAAAAGCCGTCATCGAGAAGTTGGTGCAAGTAAGCTTCTGCACCATACCGAGCTAAAACTTTCCGGTCTAATCCTGCCGCCTCCAAGGCTTCGTACTGACTAATTTTGATACCCGGTGCATATTCGAGCGTTAGGACGCTGGGCGAGGCATAGCGCCAATATACGCGGGGAACTTTTACCCAGTCGTATGCCCGGAAATTACGGCGAAAAGTGTCAGCATTGCGACCTTCGCTCAGGTAATCGATTTCTTCCCAAAGAATCTTACTACATTCCTCATAGATGCCTACCCAGTCGCGTCCCTTACCCCATTTGGGATGGTTTTGAAAGTAACGGGTAATACCTTTGAGAATTTTTAAGTCGATTTCAAACAGCTTTTTCAAACCCGGACGCTGTACTTTGACTACAGTCGCTTCACCCGAATACAGCACGGCTTTGTGAACTTGTCCCAAGCTTGCTGCTGCTAAAGGTACAGTTTCAAAACTTTGAAAAAGATCGGGAATTTTTTTCCCTAATTCTTTCTCGATAGTTGATTCGACTAGTTCGTAACTAAAAGCTGGTACGCGGTCTTGCAGCTTTGATAATTCTTCGACATATTCGACAGGAAAAATATCAGCACGAGTCGAAAATAATTGCCCAACTTTAATAAAAGTTGGACCCAAATCGAGTAAAGTATTACGAATCCAAATTGCTTGCGCCCGTCGTCTTGCTGCCTGCTTGGCTTCAGTCAAACCACCGGGATAGCTCCACGATTTGTTGAAAAGCCAAAGTTTGTACATCAAGCTCAACACAAACGACCAAATATCTATAAATCGCCGCCGACTTGAATAGTTTTCACGATTCCAGCGGTATGCCTTGTCTAAATAACTTTTTTCCATATGTTTCGCGTACCGCTGGTTTGAACAGAATCACCAGTAATAAAAGACACTTTTAATAATTGTCGCTTGTTAATTGGTCGTTGTTAGTTGGTAGTCGTTCAAGACTTCCAAAAAATTTCCTGTAGGTATAAATGTCTCGCCTGTTTTTATTCACAGGTCAGGCGAGATGCCGCGAGCCAATACCTCGTGATACCTAGCTAACCCGCTAAATTAGTGCGGTAGCGTTGCAATTCTGTTCGTAATGTCGCAATTTCGGCTCGCAAGTCGTCAACGGTTGCCTGTACATCCGTCGATTCGGAGCTTGTTTGCCGAACATTTGTGGTGCTAAAACCAGTTCCAACATTCGCAGATGCACGTTCAGCCCGTTCCATTACGTCTTCGGTAAAGGAGCGCAAATGCTGGCGTGCCTCAGCATCAAACTTACCAAGTTCGCTCAAAGCGTCAGTCAAAGCGTATTCTAGACGTTCGCTTGCGACTTCAGCCGCCGCTCTACCGACTAAAAAAGCTTGTACAAGAGGGTTAGTCATAAATTTTTACAATAGCGTCCGCTCAAAAATTATAACTTGCCCTCATACTTTGTTGCGCCTGCTCAAGTACTCAGATTTAGTTAAGTAAATCCAGTCTTAGGAAAATACCATAAGAAATACTAATGAATCAAGAGTGCAAGCTCAAGTACTCGAATCAAAAAATATTCGTAGCTAACGGTCTGTTTCATTAATTTTCATTAGTCGAGAGGACCAGATCCCCGACGCGCGCAGAAGTCGAGGATCTGGTCTTCTCAGTTACATGCTAGCGTAACCGCTAATTCTTTATGCGATACCATCGGGCGATGGTTGCCAAGGGCATCGCATGTGAGAAAATATAAATCAATTGATGCGACTGATTAAAATGGAATTAGAAACACGGGATACATTACTGAAAGCTTATGTACAACTACATAAAATAGCTGAAGAATTATATGCGGCTTATGATAGAGCTATAGATAATAACAACCATAATGATGCTAGTTTGTTGGCAAGTAGAGCCGATAAACTTTATGAATAAGCAGAAAATTTAGAGCTTGTAATTTTTGAAAGGGAAGAACCATGAAAACAGTTGAAGATTTAAGAACTCGTATCAAAGAACTTAGCACTCAAACTGTTGAATTTAGTAAAAAAGCAACAGAATTTGCTTCAAACAATAACTTTGAACAAGCTAAACACTTTCGTCAACAAGCAAGAGATGCAAGTAAACAGTGCCAAGCATTGATACGAGAATTAAACAGTCAATTTTAATGTTAATAATTATACAATTATATAAATATATTACGCAGCTAACGGTGTGTCTACTATGCTCGAATATATGATTTAACTAAAAAGCCCCTTACAGCAT
>CAXTCQ010000389.1:0-6646 GCA_964242965.1 uncultured Calothrix sp.
AGCACCAAAGGTCACGCTGAATATCAGACATACCACGAGAACCAGCAAACCTAAAGTTAAACCCCCAATGGGCAATGTTAAAGATGAAAAAATTCCTCTGGTTGCAGAGGAAGTTGATTTACTCATGATTTTGGTTAAGGTTTCTGAGTTGCGATCGCAAGCTTTGCACCCGGAACCTGACGCACTTTATCCATTACCGACACAATATTTCCATGCTCTACTTTTGTATCGGCATTAATGACTACAACCGCTTCCGGATTTGTACCCATCAAACTACGTATTTGCTCGGTTAAAGCATCAACGGTTGTCGGTTTTTTATTCAAGCTTACCTGTCCAGATGGTTCTACCGTCACGGTTATTCTAGTTGGAATTTGGGCTTGCTGTGCCGTTGCTGCCTTTGGCAAGTTTACAGGTAAACCTTCTTGCCGAGTTAAAAACAGCGTGGACATGATAAAGAACGTCAGAATTGCAAATATCACATCTATCATTGGGACGATATTTATTTGCGCTGGAATATCGGGTTCATCTGGTAGCCGCATAAGATTTCTCTCCTCCTCGTTCGTAGCGACGACGGAATAATAACTCTAGCTGTCCGCCATATTCTTGGAGGAAAGCAATTTGACGTTGGTAGAATCCCCGGAATGTGTTGGAGAATAAAAGTACAAATATGGCAACAATCAATCCCGCAGCAGTAGATACCAGCGCTTCACTAATACCACTGGTAACACCCGCTGTTTTCGTTCCTCCCACATCACCTAGATTCAGCGAAGCAAACGAAGTTATTAGACCTAGAACTGTTCCCAGCAACCCGAATAGGGGTGCAAGAGCAACAATGGTATCAAAGATATTAGTAAACCGCTTGAGAACCGGAATTTCTGCTTGAGCTTCACTTTCCAACGCCAAGCGGAACTCTTCTGGATTCGGTTCTTCGAGTGACAATGCAGAAAGAAAAACCCGCGCAATCGGTAAATCTACATTTTTTCGCAGTTTATCCACTGCCCCAACAACATTTTCTAAGCGATAAAGATTCAATACCTCGCGTACTACCCGACTTTGGCGGCTATTTACCTGATACCAAAAGCGAATCCGCTCTATAATTAGCGCGATCGCAGCTACACTAAAAGCCAACAGGGGGAACATCACCACGCCCCCAGCGGCAAACAGCTTACCTATTCCCATATTTTGCCCTTAAGTTACTGAATTCAATTATTTTCAAACTGATAATAGCGACACCATGTAATGAAACTAGTTTTCAATAAACATTAGGATAAAATCAAGTTCCATGTCAAGCATTTTTAGGGCTTGATGACATAAGTTTCCATCAAAGTTAACTTCTTGCTTCTAAATAAACTGATGGGTTATCTATTTTAGGGCATTTGGGGCTAAAATTACCTACACGAGTAGTAAATAAAATACTCATCTAATGACTTTACTTTTACACTTAAAAGTTCTACTGTGAAAAAGCAATAGTGAAAATGAGTAGCAATAGTTTTATGAACTTCTCCAGTATTGCGATAGAGCAGCGAGAGAAAGAAGTCAAAGCGCTGAAAACTTTTTTGATTTTTAGCACAATTGGTTCGTTGGTGCTGCATGTCGCGGTACTGGCATCTGGCATCGGTAATCTATTGGCGCGGGTGCCAGAACTGGAAGAAGAGAAACCAATTGAATTGACTTTGGTGGAGCCGGAAGTTGAAAATACACCGATAAAAGAAGAAAAGAAGCCCTTAAGAGAAGATAATAAATTAGGCGCTGGAGAGATTTTGACATCATCAGGGGGGAGTGGTGGTGGAGGTTCATCTGGTGGAGGTTCATCTGGTGGGAGTTCATCTACACAGTCATCTCTTCAACTTCAAGCGCAAGTTCCCGTAACCGTTCAAGCTCCACCGCCAGCACCTGTACCCATTCAAAAAAATATTGAAAAGCCCGTTGAAAAGCCTGTTATACCTCAAACATTTACTCCTCCCGTACAAAAGCTAGTTGAAAATTTCAGGCGTGAGGTCATTAGGCCGCAACCTCAGAAAGAAGATGTGGTAACGTCTTCGGAGCCACAAAAGCAAGTTTATAACACGCCCAAAGAAACAACCCCAGTACAAAAGATTCAAGAGTCCCAGCCTTCTACAAAAGTAGCAACGAATAATACTCCCGTACAATCATCTTCTAGCAACCAGAATAGTGAAAACTTGAGGACTACGCTAGGTAATATTAGAGATTCAAGAGCATCTCTTGCTGGTTCTGGTGAAAGTTCATCGGGGTCTGACCAACCCGCAGGTTCTGGTAATTCTACCATTGCTTCAGGTTCTGGAACTGGTAATGGTACGGGAAACGGTACTGGAACTGGTGACGGAAATGGTAGCGGTACAGGTAATGGAGTCGGGTTTGGAACTGGTGACGGTACTGGTACAGGTAGTGGTTCGGGTTCCGGCAATGGTATAGGTTCCGGTACTGGTTCGGGTTCCGGCAATGGTATAGGTTCGGGTACTGGTTCGGGTAGTGGTTCGGGTTTCGGCAATGGTTCCGGCAATGGTATAGGTTCCGGTACTGGTACTGGCAATAGTAGAGGTTCGGAAGTCGCAACAGCTCCAAGGACTACAATACTACCAAAACCTGAAACAAAGCCTAGAGCTAGTTCTCAATTAAATGCCACAGAATGCGAAAAGTGCGAACTAAAATATCCAGAGAGAGCAAGACGGCGAGGTATTGAAGGTAGTCCCAAAGTTCAATTTGATGTTGATGAAAATGGTAGAACTACGAATGTCCGATTAGCGCGTTCGAGCGGTGACAGCGAATTAGATGCAGCCGCAGTTGATCAAGCGAGGGAATTTAGGTTAAAGCCCTCTGCTGCTGGAAGACGAAATGTGCAAGCAGCTGCGAACTACGTGCAAAAAGGTTCTCGGCAGGAACGCGAGGTTCAAGAACGCCAGCGTCAAAGGGAACAACGGAGGCAACAAAGAGAAGCTCAAGAAAGTCAGCAAGTAGCTAACAATAATTCTTCAGAAGAAACACCCAGGCGCAGGCGGCGTTTAGAAGCTTCAGTTAATACAAATAATACTGATGCTCCCGTGTCTTCTTCTAGAAGGCGGCGAAATTTGGAGACAGCATCTTCAAATTCTTCAGAATCAGGAAATAATAGGTTAAGTCGCCGCTTACGGCGGCAAACCCAGGCGAGTACAGCAAATTCCGAAGATTCAACTCGAAGAGTGCGACGTTCAGAATCGCGTTCTCTTGGGCGTTCTGAAGAAAATTCTGTTAGTAATCGCTTGCGTCGTCGGCGGGTAGAAACCAGTTCAGGACAAGAAGCACCCAGACAGCGAAGACGAGAAGTTACTGCCGATGTTAGAACATCAGGACAACAGCAAGCCCCGACTCGAAGACGGCGACGGGAAATTAATCAATCGAATCAGTCTTCAGATAGTGGTAGTCGGTTACGTAGCGTGCTACGTCGCAGTCGGGAGTCTGCACCTGCTGCACCTAGTGGTGGTGGAGAGGGTGAATAAATATAGTAATAGTAGTTCATCTTATTAATGAACGATGAGCCGTGAGGCTTAGATCCCCGACTTCGCACTTCCGTTGTCGGGGATCTAGCAGCCCATCAAAAATGACTTAGACTACTGGTCTGTGTCATTAATTTTGACCCTCTCGAGAGGCCCAGATCCCCGACTTCTTTAAGAAGTCGGGGATCTAGCAACCCATCAGAACTTTTGACACGAACCACTACTGGTCTATGTCATTAATTTTGACGGGTTAATTAGGCGTAGGTTGGGTGGAACGAAGTGGAACCCAACTATTAAATGTTGGGTTTCGCTTACGCTACACCCAACCTACAACTAGCAACCCATCAGAACTTTTGACACGAACCACTACTAATAAACTGCAATAACAAACAATCATCATGATTGACCTCTACTACTGGGCAACGCCAAACGGGCAAAAGATAACTATTTTCCTGGAAGAGTCGGCTTTACCCTACACCATCAAACCAGTTAATATTGCTAAAGGTGAGCAATTTAATCCAGAATTTCTCAAAATCTCGCCTAATAACAAAATTCCTGCAATTGTTGATCGTAATCCCAGCGATGGTGGTGAACCTATTAGCTTGTTTGAGTCCGGTGCAATTTTGCAGTACCTAGCTATTAAGGCTGGGAAATTTTTACCAACCGATTTACGCGGTCAAGCCCAAACTATGCAATGGCTGTTTTGGCAGATGGGGGGACTTGGACCGATGCTTGGACAAAATCATCATTTTGTTACTTACGCACCCGAAAAAATTCCCTATGCAATCGAAAGATACGTCAAGGAAACCGAACGACTTTATGGAGTTTTAGACGAAATTCTTACCGACCGAGAATTTATTACGGGCAATTACTCAATTGCTGATATGGCAGCTTATCCTTGGATTGTACCCTACGAACGCCAACAGCAAAAACTAGATGATTTCCCAAACGTCAAACGTTGGTTTGAAATAATTAAAGCCCGTCCTGCGGTTGAGCGTGCTTATGCTCTAGATAAAGAAATAAGTACTGAACCTACTATCACTGAAGAATCTAAAGCAATTTTGTTTGGTCAGGGACGGCGTAATTAAAGGTTGTTGTGCGTGCGATCGCGAACCAATTAAAGCGAAGCGCCGATCGCGTTACACGCTTAATTCTTATCGCGGGGTTTCCAGGAGAATCCAAATAGTTTTTTAGGCTGCGGACAGTACTCGCGGCAGTCAGTTGCCTTTTTAGTCATCACATCTGCGGGATTTACGGCACACTTCAAATAGTTATTATGACTGAAAAACTGACAGTTTTTACAAGGAAGATTAACTTGCTTGACTCGATTGAGCCGCCGATAAATAATAGCCGCAGTTGTTAGCCCTAATAAAATGGGTGCTATAAATATTACGTTATTGTCAGGACGGTCCGATTCTAATTTATCCGAATTAAAATTATTTTTATCAACGGGTTCAGTTTCAATACCTATCTGTGCTACTTCTTGATTGACAGTGTTAAAATGATACGTTTCACTTACTTTTTTTGGATATTGTCCCAATTCATTTAAAGACATATAGTTTTACCTAAGGTAGTAATTACCTATAAATCAGCATAATTTTAATTTAAGCATGTTACTTCTAACGCAAGAAGTAACTTATTAGTCAGAATGCCCGAAAATAATTTTTATATTTCATGCTTTATATAGTTAATCAAAATATAAATTGCTGTATAGTAGGCAATGATTATTTTGAACGCGACGACTACACTGGGATACTACGGTATATTTATTAACTTAAAAATTTGTAAATTTTTAATACATTACTAAAATACACCTATCTAAAGATAGAGTTTTAATTTTAATCAAAAAGATTTATAAAATCTTCTATCTATAGAGGGAAGAATAAAATACTAAATATTGTTTAAGTAGCCATCATAGCTAAAGAATTTAGGAAAAAATATTTTCGAGTTCTCCCGAAGGGTACAAAAAATTAGACTTTGGATTTCAGATAAAAAAATATAAGCCTGTGAATTTAGAACTTGACAGAGGGGTTATAAGCAAACTAATAAAAAAGCAATAAAATTTTATGACAAAAACAGTAATTGTTACAGGCGTGTCGAGGTTCTTGCTGGGACTGCAAAGTTATGGAATGCTAGTTTTAAAGTAGTTCCGAGTGTGATGAAAACGTTGGTAAGGCAAGTGTTTGGAATGCGCGGACGTAAAAAATAACGATTTTTTGAGGAATTATAATTATGTTTGGATTAATTCTTACCTGGTTAGTTACCGCTTTGAGTTTTTTGATTATTTCGAGATTACCAATTGGAGTAGAAATTGATGGTTTTTATAAAGCTTTGATTTCTGCTGCTGTGATTGGGATATTGAATGCAATTTTACTGCCAATACTAAGCTTTTTTAGTTTTCCCTTTATTATTCTAACCGTTGGTTTATTCTTCTTTGTTCTCAATGCAGTTATTTTTGGAATAGCAGCATATTTAGTTAACGGTTTCCGGTTACGTTACGGTATTTGGAGTGCTTTAATTGGGTCGATTGCTTTGGCAATTATTAATTCTATCCTTTTAAGGATTGTAGCAGTAATTGCTTAAAGGAATCTTTAGGTAAATAAGTCATAATAATTTAACCAACCGAATTGGTAAATTATTAGATTCTCGACTTCGCAGAAGTTTTCGGGGACTTACTTTTACTCTATGCGAACTAATCGGTCGGCACGCGATCGCATCGCATCGCACTCTATAATCTTTATCTGCGGTTAAGATTTTCCGCTGCAAGAAAAATATAACTATTATTACATTTTTCGTATAAGTAATCTCTTAGATATCACCAGATATAAAGACGCAAGGAACACTACGTATCTAAACCTTGTCAATATCCGCTCCAAGTATCGACCGAAGATCGGGACGGTAATCTTAGCATGTCCGCCTGCTAGTCCCAAAGTGATTAATTATTCCGGATATTGTTAAATTTTCTTGATATATGATACTGTGACTAGAAATCTACCTACGAATACGTAAGTATTAATACTGCCAAGTAAGGGTTTTTAGTCACTAGGGATTAGTCGAGTATTAATCTGACGTGGGTTTTAGGCTAACTTGTCAACCCATCAGTTATAGCAACCGCCAAGGCGGTTAAGACGCGGAACGCAAGGCATCCTCAATGG
>CAXTCQ010000390.1:0-6629 GCA_964242965.1 uncultured Calothrix sp.
CTAAAATATTCCTATCTCCCCTGTCTTGCCTGACTTCCCTGTCTTCCCTACTCCCTCTTAGATGGTTAATTATGCCATGAGTTGATTCCGACACACAGTTGAATTGAATTTTATTAAAATTTATTAAAACTTCAAAATAATTGCTTTGATTAAGTTGTTAATTTTGAGAGAAATATTGCTCTTGGCAGTAGATTTGTATGGGTTAAAGCAGGTAAGATAGTCACTATGCTAGACTTTATTTCATCGCGTGGAACGCTATTTTTTGTATTGGCGATCGCAGTTTTGGCTGTTGGTTGCAGTCAAGACAAGCAAGCTCAAACAAATAGTGAAATTCCTACTACTGCCTCCACTTTGTCCAGTCGGGCAGAATCTCCTGCCCAAGCGGGTGCGATACAGGTAAATCCAATATCGCAGTCGTCGAGTACTGCGACAAAACCCCAAAAGCAACCGAATTTGTTTGAACAGGGACTCGATAAAGCATCTGGTGCATTTAGTATCAGTCAAACTGCTCAATCATCTGCCGATTGGGATTTGGTGGCAAATCAATATCAAGACGCGATCGCATTAATGAGACAAGTCGAGCGCGGAAATCCGTATTTTGCAATCGCCCAATCTAAGATTAGCGAATATCAGCGCCAATTTAAGGTCGCACAAGTCAAAAAAATTCCCAATTCTCCACAACAGATACCGCAAGCTGTCGAACCACAAAGGGTTGTAGTTGCCGTACCGCAAACTACAAATGTTCCCAGTTTGGTTGTACCGACTCCTGTAACTCAACAAAAAATTAAATTAAAGCATCGAGAAAAACCACTACCCGTGCCGAGTATATCACCTGTCGAAACCGAATTTTTAACTCAACAATTAATAATTGAACAACCATCACCAGCATTTATTATTCCAATTAAACGTCGTGCGGGTGGTACCCCAGTTATCGATGTCACGTTTAATGGGAATCAGCAATTTGAGATGATTGTTGATACAGGTGCAAGTGGGACTGTTATTACTCAAAAAATGGCGACTGTATTGGCTGTAGTGCCTGTAGGTAAAGCAAAAGCAAATACTGCCAGTTCCAAAGCTGTGGAATTTCCCATTGGTTATATTGATACGATGGAAGTAAGTGGAGTTAAGGCTAATAAAATTGCCGTTGCCATTGCAGGTGCTGAACTGGAAACGGGACTGTTGGGACACGACTTTTTCGGTAACTACGACATTACCATTAAGCGCGATGTTGTTGAATTTCGACCCCATAGCGATACTCCACCTAATTTCCCAATTCGACCAGCTGTACCAATTTATCCTAAGCAGCGCCACTCTGGATAATAACTTTTTCGTCCCAACCTTACATTCATATTCTATGGCTTGCGTGCGTCCAAGCTCGCGCATATCGAGTAATTGTTGTAGCAAGTTACTCAAAGTTGCGGTGGATGCGGCTGTACTTGAATATTTTATTATAGATAGTTACGTAAATTTTGACACTATTCTACCGAAAAACACGTACAAGGGCATAAGGTGTCGGAAGAATTGATACTCCTTCTCCTTTACTGTTGCCTAAATTAGTAATTTTACTCTTGCCGTTCGCTATTAATTCAAATTATGACAGTTTTAGTAAATAAATAATTTAAAAGTTACGCAGTTTAGATATATAGTGAGCGATTTGATTTCAAGACACATTCTTTGGTCTATTTCATTAATTTTGATAGGTACGTAGTCGCGCTTTCTTCGCAAAAGACTGTTAAATTTGAGGGCTAAAGCCCAACTACGTAATAAAACTATATCATAACTAATGAAACGAACCACTAGGTAGCAAATGCAAAAATCAGGAAAAAAATCTTAAAAAAATTTAAATATATAGTTAAACTGATTAATAAATCCTATTCATGGGTAGATAAAAGTGATTATTGAAAACAAAAATAAATCAATTTCAGAAAAGCCTGTTCATCAACAATCTGCGGCAAACAACGAAGAATTATTTCGTCAAATTGTCGATTCTGCTCCTGTTATGGTATGGATAGCTGGAAGTGACGCACTTTATACTTATTTTAATACTGCTTGGCTCGAATTTACCGGGCGATCGCTTTCCCTTGAAATCGGTTGCGGTTGGACAGAAGCATTGCATCCCGACGATTTACAAAGCTATTTAAACCGCTACCAAGGAGCGTTTGCTTTGCACGAACAGTTACAGCATGAATATCGTCTGTGTCGTGCTGATGGTGAATATCGTTGGATTTTGGATACTTGTGCCCCAAAATATGACAATGATGGTAATTTTACTGGTTATGTTGGTTATTGTGTCGATATAACTGAGCAAAAATTATCAAAAATTGCTAATTACAGAGAAGATAAAAATTGCCAATTAGCACTAAAAGATTTTCAGGAAACTGAAATTGAATTTCAAGCATATTTTGCAGCTATGACTGATGTTATTTTTATTCTCGACCGAGAAGGAAAGTATTGCAAAATAGCACCTACAAATCCAGTAAAATTATATAAACCGCGCCAAGATTTACTGGGAAAGCGATTGCATGAAGTTTTTGATATTAAGCAAGCTGATTTTTTTGTTGGTAAAATCCAGCAAGCATTGGATAGTCAGGACTCGGTTAATATTCAATACACTTTATTGATTGATGAAAAGGAGATTTGGTTTAATGCTACTATTTCGTGTTTACAAGAAGATTTAGTAATTTGTGTAGCACGAGATATTACTGAATATAAACGTGCTGAATTGATTTTACAAAAAAATCATAGTTTATTGCATTCGGTAATTGAAAGTACACCAGATATGATATTTGCGAAAGATTTAGAGGGGAAGTATGTATTGGCAAATCGTAGTTGCGCTAATTACTTTAAACAACCGATTCAAACATTAATTGGTAATCAAGATAGCGATTTTTCATCGACACATGTATTTCCGTCCGAAGTTCAAAAGCGAATTATTGCTACTGGTATTGCGGAAACTTTTGAGGAAAAAATATCTATAAATGAAACGGAAAGAACAGTGTTAACAACCAAAAGTCCTTGGCGCGATAGCTTCGGGCAGATTAAAGGTATAATTGGTATTTCCCGCGATATTAGCGAACGCAAACAAGCTGAAGCTGCACTAGCAGAAATGAATCTTCGCTTTACTACTATTTTAAATAATGCACCAATTATTTTTTATACTTTAAATCAAAATGGGAGGTTTATATTTTCTGAAGGTAAAGCTTTAGAGAAACTCGGTTTGAAACCGGGGGAAGTTGTCGGTATATCAGCTTTTGAACTATACAAAGACAATAAAAGCATTGTTAGTAGTTTGCGACGTGCTTTAGCAGGAGAAAAGGAAAATTGGGTATCGTCTGTTGGAGATATCTATTTTGAAAATCAAGCTACCCCTATTAAAGATGAAAATGGTAAAATAATCGGCATTATTGGGATTGCAACTGATATTAGCGAACGTAAACAAGCTGAAATAGAACAAGCTAAATTATACAATCAAAGTCAAAGAAAAGCTCAACAACTCGAAGTTGCCTTGCAGGAACTTCAACAAACTCAAGCACAATTGATTCAAACTGAAAAAATGTCGAGTTTGGGACAGTTAGTAGCAGGAATTGCCCATGAGATTAACAATCCGGTGAACTTTATTTACGCTAATCTCACATATGCTGAAGAATATATTGCAAATTTACTGCGTCTAGTTGAACTGTATCGTCAACATTATCCTCAATCAGTTTCGGAAATTTGCAAAGAAACCCAAGCTATTGATTTCGACTTTATCAAAAACGATTTGCCCAAGCTTCTAGCTTCGATGATGATGGGAAGCGACCGTATTCGTCAAATAGTCTTATCATTACGCAATTTTTCGCGTTTGGACGAAGCTGATATGAAAGCTGTAGATATTCACGATGGTATCGATAATACTTTACTGCTTTTACAAAATCGTCTGAAAGCGAAGTCAGAATATCCAGAAATTGAAATTATTAAGGAGTACGGTGATTTACCGCTGGTTGAATGTTACGCAGGACAGTTAAATCAAGTTTTTATGAATTTGCTAACTAATGCGATTGATGCATTAGAGGAAAGTCCCTTTACAAAAAAACAACCAAAAATTCTCATTCACACTAGTCTTAAAGATGAACGAGTCTTTATTAGCATCACTGACAACGGTATAGGGATGTCGCAAGATATCAACAAACGTCTATTCGACCCGTTTTTTACAACTAAACCTGTAGGGAAAGGGACAGGTATGGGTTTATCAATTAGCTATCAAATTATTGTTCAAAAACATTGCGGGCAATTGATGTGTATTTCCGCACCTGGGGAAGGTGCAGAATTTCTGATTGTGATTCCTTTGAAGCAAGAGGATGAGTTAAATAATCAGAAGTTTGGTTTTCAATTTAACAATCGCGCATCGCAAAGTCGCAGAGATAATGATTAATTGAGTTCTGTCAAGATGTCAGCAATAATGTTTAATGCAACTTGAATTTGTTCGCTGTCGATAACCAATGGAGGACAAAAACGAATTCCAGCTTGACCGCAACCGAGTAATAATAACCCACGGTAAAAAGCTAGTTGCACAATGCGCGATCGCGTCAGCGTACCGGAGGTATATCGCATGGACTTATCCAAACTTCCCTCATCATCTAACACATCGACTGCTACCATCAATCCTTTTCCCCGTGGTGATGAGATTTTTCTAAACCGTTGATGTAACTTAAATAATCCAGCTTGCAGCAATTCTCCCATCTGCGTTGCATTTTCCATCAATCCAGCTTCTAACAATCGCAATGTCGCAATTCCCGCAGCACAAGCTACCGGATTTCCCCCGAATGTGGTAGCGTGAGAACCAGGTTGCCATGTCATAATTTCCGAACGTGCCAAAATAGCACCTAATGGTAAACCGCTAGCGATACCTTTAGCTGTAGTAATAATATCTGGCATTACGTCCCAATGCTCGATTGCAAACAGCTTTCCAGTACGTCCCATTCCCGACTGTACTTCATCGACTATCATCAAAATACCGTGCTTGTCGCAAATTTCACGGATGCGTTGCAAAAATCCATCTTCGGGTACTATATATCCACCTTCTCCCTGTATCGCTTCGACAATAATTGCTGCTACTTCATTGGGTGGTAATATTGTCGTGAATAATTGCTTTTCTAAATAATCCAAACTCGCATGAGTACCGTAAGGTATATGTGTCACCCCTGGAAGTAAAGCACCAAAATTTGCCCTTTGTACTGTTTTGGAACCTGTTAACGACATCGCTCCGTAGGTGCGTCCGTGGAATGCTCCTAAGAATGCGATAATTAAGTTACGCTTGGTGTGGTATCGAGCTAGCTTGATTGCACCTTCATTGGATTCTGCACCCGAATTGCTAAAAAAGACACGCGCTTTGTTAGGGAATGGACAGCGAATTGCTAACTTTTCAGCCAATTCCACCATCGATTCGTAGTAAAAATCTGTACCCGACATGTGGAGTAAATTCGCTGATTGGTCTTGAATTGCTTGCACTACTTCGGGATGACAATGACCTGTAGATGTAACCGCAATCCCAGCTGTCATGTCGAGAAACACGTTTCCATCTACATCTTCGAGCATACAACCTTGACCGCGTGCTGCTACTAACGGGTAATCGCGGGTGTAGGATGGAGATGTGACAGCGCGATCGCGTTCCACTAATATTGTCGCACGCGGTCCGGGTAATGGAGTCAGCAACCTGGGAAAACGCGGTAATGTCTCAACTACAGGTATACTTAACATTGGTTTGATTTAGGCAAATTATTTATCTACTAATCTTTTAATGTTTGTATAGGATAATTTGCTGTAACATTTGATTCATTTCGGAAATTACTGAGCATATTTTGAGATGGTTAGTGCTTAACAGGTTCAAAATCGTTATCTCAAGCGTCATATAAATACTTTTTACAGTATTTTAATAAAAGCATAAAGTTTGTTCTGGTTTAACCAAGCTATTAAATCAGCTAGACTTCAAGTAATTAAGTAAATATTCTAATAGATAAGCATAAAAAAATACTTCAGTTTACGCAATTGCATTTTGATATTTCAGTATAAATAGCATATACAGAAATAGTAGTTATGGTAAAAATTAAAATAGTAACATCACAAAAAGATTGATAGAAAGATATCCTCAAGACGGTTGTAAAGAAAAAGGGTTAATTAATTTGTTATGGAAATGAATTATTATGTTTATATTATGACAAATTACTCAAAAACACTTTATACAGGTGTAACGAATGATTTAAATCGACGCATTTACGAGCATAAGCAAAAGTTAATTCCTGGTTTTACTCAGAAGTATAATATTACTAAGTTGGTTTATTTTGAAGAAACTTCAAATGTCAATGCAGCTATTACACGAGAAAAACAGATAAAAGGTTGGTTACGTGCAAAAAAAATTACTTTGATTGAATCGCTGAATCCTGAATGGAACGATTTAAGTACTGGTTGGTATGAGTAATTTATGATTTGCTAAGTTAGTAGTATACATTTTTGTCATTCTGACGCAGGAAGAATCTCTGGTTTGCGTTGCAGTTCGAGATGCTTCGTTCCTCAGCATGACAGGTTCAATTTTTTCGGTTTTGCAATAAGTCATTCTGACGCAGGAAGAATCTCTGGTTTGTGTTGTAGTTCGA
>CAXTCQ010000391.1:0-6512 GCA_964242965.1 uncultured Calothrix sp.
AACCCCAACCCCAACGGTAACACCGACAGTAACAGCTACACCAACCGTTACACCGACGACACCGACACCGACCCCGACACCATCAGCAATATCAACACCAGTAGTAACCCCTTAGTTTTACAAAAGGGTACGATAGTTGTAGTTGTAGTTGTAGGTTGGGTGGAACGTTCGCGTAGCGTGTCCCCTTGGGACTTAGTGAAACCCAACAATAGCCTACTACACCTACGCTGGCAGCAACCCATCAAAAACACTCCCTACTCCCTAATTTCATGAGAAAATATTTTGGATTATGCTCCATTATTTTCTGATGGCAACTAAACGAACATCTTATTTATGATGTATACTCTTTTGCTTGTGGAAGATAATCCTGCCGATATCTTACTGGTACAGCGGGTGTTTCGCAGCGAAAACTATTCTCATGTTTCGCTGCAAATAGTCACAGATGGAGATGCAGCTATTTTTTATTTAAGTGGTGAGCGAGAATACACTGACCGAAGTGTTTATCCCTTACCGACGATAATTTTGCTAGACCTCAAACTGCCACACCGTTCTGGATATGAAGTTTTGGCATGGATTAAGAAACAACCACAGCTGAAACGTTTGCCTGTAATTGTAATGACATCTTCCAAACAACAAGCAGACGTAAATAAGGTATACGACTTGGGGGGGAATTCTTACTTAGTTAAACCCGATGATTTCGCTACTATGTCTGATTTATTACACTCTATCGCCGAATATTGGCTAAAACACAATAAACCGCCAGAAATAGAAAAAATTTAATATTCAGTTAATTTTTTATTTCTATGGGGAGTTCCCATCAACGGGCAATGACAGGCTACGATGCTACCGGGAATTAAAAATACAAAATACAAAAACTTTGTCAACCAAAGTTTTGAACTGTTTTGTAGCCGTGCTTCGTTTGAAGTGTGGCAGTTTTATTTCTGCGGTGCCGTATCTAGTACTAGCTGAAAGCGCTTCTACGTAAGGTGAGGAGCAACCTGAAAAGATACAGAAATCTATTTGATGGCAACATTGTCAGCATGAAGACAAATTCAAAATTAAAAATAAGAAAAATTAACTTTGAATCTAAATCTTGTCAGCAAAGAGCTTGCATTGTATCAAAATAAAAACCCACTATTAGAACCGTGCTGCATATTCTTATTGTTGATGACAATCCAAGCGATCGCTTACTTATTATTCGAGAGTTAGAGCGGGAATTTTCCGGATTTCAGGTGACTGAAATCCTTGATGCTAGCGCTTTTGCCCAAGCGTTGGCAACCGAAATTTTTGATATGGCAATTATTGACTACCAACTACGTTGGAGTAATGGTTTAGAAGTTCTCAGAGCAGTAAAATCCCGCTTTCCCGATTGCCCTGTAATTATGTTTACGAATACAGGAAACGAGGAGATTGCTGTGGAAGCGATGAAAGCGGGACTCGATGATTATATTATTAAATCTCCCCGGCATTACGTGCGGTTGGCGGTAGCTGTTCAAGGTGTTCTCAAGCGCGTTGCGGCTCAAAAACAAGTTGTCCGACTTGAAAACCGCTTACAATCGTTATTGGATAGATTAAATGTCGGAGTTTTTTCGTGTACGGTCAATGGTCGTCTTTTGGAAAGCAATCAAGCATTTTTACGGTTGTTGGAATTGGAAAATTTACAACAAGCACAATTAGTAGATTTACGTGACTTGTTTCGGACATCGCTTGATTTTGACACCGCACAAACAAAGGAAATTTCGCTACCGAAAGCTGATGGTTTGCTCAGGTGGGTACTGCTAACCCAATATTTCAATACTACTAGCGAAGGTGAAACCGTTATTGATGGTTTGGTTGAGGATATTACCTCGCTCAAACAAGCCGAAATTGCCCTGCGTCAACTCAACGAAACCTTAGAAATACGAGTTAGCTCGCGGACTGCGGAACTCGAAGATGTAAACGCGCAACTCGAAGCTTTTGCTTACTCGGTATCGCACGATTTACGTGCCCCGTTACGGGCAATCGAATCATTTGCACAAATTTTGCTCACCGATTACGCAAACAATTTAGACGGAACAGGACTCGATTTTTTACAGCGTATCGAAGGTTCGGCGGCTTTGATGAATACTTTAATCGAGAATTTGCTCGACTACAGTCGTTTATCGCGTTCTAATTTACCAATCGAACCCGTAGATTTAAGCTTAATTGTCTCCCAGGCAAATACTCAACTCGGTGAAGAAATTCGCAGCAAAAAAGCAGTTATCGCATTTGAACCGCTTCCTTATGTATTGGCACATGAGGCAACATTACTGCGGGTAGTAGTAAATCTGCTCTCAAATGCACTAAAATTTGTAGCACCCGGAGTCGAACCGCGCATCCAAATTTGGGCGCGAGAAGTCGAAGAACCTCCCCGACGCAGGGATTCTGCTCGTTCAGTTGGGGAAAGCGATACAACCAGGGTAGAACTAGATACTATCGCTAAGTGGATACACCTGTGGATAGAAGACAACGGCATTGGAATTGCCTCAGAGTATCATCAACGGATATTTGGAGTCTTCGAGCGGTTGCATGGGGTAGAAGTGTATCCGGGTACTGGAATTGGACTGGCGATCGCACGTAAAGGTGTCGAACGTATGGGTGGTCGAATCGGTGTGGAATCCACTTTAGGTCAGGGTAGTCGGTTTAGGATTGAGTTTCGCAAATATGAGCCGTAGTCGAAATGTTACATATATTAATTGTTGATGATAATCCAAATGACCGTCTCATCGTGGTGCGGGAATTAACTAAGGCTTTTCCCGAACTGGAAATCAAAGTGGCAATTGATAGCGATACTCTAAGGGCTGCACTAACTGATGGCAATTTGGATTTGGTTATTACTGACTACCAATTGTACTGGAGTAATGGCTTGAAGGTTTTGGAAGTAGTTCGAGCTAGTTACCCCTATCTACCTGTAATTATGTTTACCGACAGTGGTAACGAAGAAATCGCTGTAGAGGGAATGAAAGCAGGTTTGAATGATTATATTCTGAAAGGGAAAAATGCGTATCGTTTGTCTATCGCTGTTAAGGAAAGCTTAGAAAAACAATGGTTGCGGCAGGAGTATACTAAAGAATTAGCAGCACACCAAGAAGCTGAAATCGAACGCGATCGCGCTATTGCCAAAGAACGTTTATATTTGGAACGTCTCAAAAAACTTGCAGCTGCTTCGCTAACTATCAACTCGACTTTAGCGCTTGACAAAGTATTACAATTTGTCACCGAACAAGCTCGTGAAATTATCGAAGCACATCAAGCGGTGATTCATGTCATAGTTAACGATAAAGATTGGGCATCGGCAATTACTAAAGTTTGTTTATCGGAAAAATACGCTCAATGGCGAAACTACGACGAACCATCGGATGGTTCGGGTATCTACAAGTTAGTTTGTCAAATAAAGCGTCCGATGCGGTTAACGCAAACCGAACTCGAAGCGCATCCAGCTTGGAAAGGGTTCGGAAAAGCTGCGTCAAATCATCCACCAATGCGCGGTTGGTTATGCGTCCCGCTAATTTCACGTAATGGTAAAAATGTTGGTGTTATCCAGCTATCAGATAAATACGAGGGTGAATTTAGCGAAGAAGACGAAAATATCGGAGTTCAACTCGCGCAAATGGCAGGTGCTGCGATTGATAATGCCTGGTTGTATGAAGAGTCAGTGCGACTAAATCGCGTCAAAGATGAATTTTTGGCAGTAATTTCCCACGAACTTAGGTCGCCACTCAATGCTATTCTCGGTTGGTTAAGCATACTGAAAAAGAATTTACCCAACGTTGATGGAATTGCAAATCGTGCCATCGAAATTATCGAACGCAATACTTGTTTGCTAACTCAACTCATCAACGATTTATTAGATATTTCCCAGATTATTCAAGGCAAAATGGCGTTGAATGTGACACAAGTCAATTTAATCCAACCTATTGCAGCTGCAATTGACACTATGCAGTTAGCTGCACAATCAAAATCGATTCAAATTGAATCCTTCTTCGATTCCATTGAATGTGTTGCCGGTGATGCTGTCCGGTTGCAACAAGTCGTTTGGAATTTACTCTCAAATGCCATCAAATTTACACCTCCAGGCGGTCGTATTGAGATATATTTACAACAAATCGAAGATGAGTCATCTTACGCGCAAATTACAATTAGCGATACAGGTAAAGGTATCAATTCTGACTTTATACCCTATATATTTGAATACTTCCGTCAAGCCGATAGCTCAATTACTCGTAAATATGGCGGACTGGGCTTAGGTTTGGCAATAGTCCGCCATTTAGTAGAAGCTCACGGCGGTTCAGTGATTGCCGAAAGTCCGGGTGAAGGGCTTGGCTCGACATTTAGAGTCAAATTACCCATCAGTAATATTACAGAGTATGTCGTAAATATTGACGCAAGTAACCGAGATGACTCCTCTAAACCCCTGATTGGAGTACGAGTACTCGTCGTCGATGACGAACCCGATAACCGCGATTTTTTGACATTTGTACTCGAAAACAGCGGCGCGATCGCAATGTCAGTTTCCTCAGCAGCCGCAGCACTCCAAGCTTTTACGGCATTCCAACCCGATATACTCATCAGCGATATCGGTATGCCAGAAGAAAGCGGCTACACGCTATTGCGTAAAATCAGGGAGATAGAATCTGGAGAAAAAAAGAATATTCCGGCGATCGCACTCACAGCATACGCAAGACCAGAAGACCGCAGTCAAGCACTAAATGCAGGCTTCAACGAACACATTTCCAAACCAGTTGAACCCGATCGATTTATCGATGTAGTCGTAGAAGTTTTGTTACGTAGTTAGAGTTTTTTGGCGAAAGTATTATAAAACATTGCAACCTTACAACTAACTACAAGCAGCAAGCTGTACAGTAAAAGTACAACCTTCCATTTGCCTGCTTTTGACAGAGATAGAAGCCCCGCAGCTTTGCAATAATTGTTGTACAACAGTTAATCCTAAACCTGCACCTCCGGGTTCTTCGATGGCAAGAGGACGAAGACTGTAAAATCGGTCGAAAATTTTCGGAATTTCGCTTTCAGCAATTCCAATACCCGTGTCGCGGATTTCAAGTTGAACGTTATTTCCTTGCCGACTCGCTTTTACCCAAACTTCCCCACCATTGGGGGTGAATGTAATACTGTTCGATAAAAGATTGATGACAATTTGCTTGAGTCCACCAGTCACAAAACACACAGGTGGTAGTTCCGTAGGAACAGTATAAGCCAGCATTACACCTTTTTCTTGGGCAATAGGTTGGTAAGTGCTGACAACTCCCGGTACAATGTCGGAAAGCCTTACGGTTTCAAAAGTTGGGGATTTTAAAGTTTGTTCTAATTGTAATAGTTCGACTACACCAGCAATGAGAGAATTTTGGCGATCGCATTGAGCAACAAGCATTTGCAAATACCGCTGTCGCTGTTGTGTTTTGAGTGCAGGGGAATTTAACAGCGATAGTCCGGTTTTTATGTGCGTTAAGGGTGTACGCAATTCCTGACATGCTTTGCTTAGATAATCATCTTTTTGTTGTAGCGTTTTATGAAGTTTTTGGTTTTGCTGTTGCAGCTTGCTAACTCGTCTTTTTGTAATTTGACTATTGAGTTTGTCTTGATGTTGCGTCTGTTTTAGCAACAATTTCCCAATTAAAGTCGCATCCGGATAGCTCGGACAGCTGAAGTTAGTTCGTGTAATTGCGCTCAATATCGGTGTTGCAATTTGCTCGACTTTCTCGACAACTTGCTCGATAATTTTACCTTCAAACGATGTGATTGCGACTAAACCCGGTCTTCGATTTGAATTGACTTTTGATTGGTCTTTTTTGATACCTCTCGAAGGCCGCCAAGCCACAATTAAACTGCAAAATTGCGGCGACAATATCATCAAAAAATATTCGCGTCGCAATCGGTTTTGCTGGGAAAAGTAGATAGGGAAATGATGTATTTGTGAAGCTAGATCGGAATCGATTAATTCCTGGTTTTCACTGTGATGAAAAGTAAAAATTCTTTTAGCGTTATCAACCGAAGTTTGATAGCGATTAATCTCCGATTGCCAAATATTTCCTGCTGGTAGCTTTACCCATACATGAGCTGCAATTTGCTCCTCAATCAACAAATCGATTTGCGATCGCACCATTGCCAGCAGTGTAGCAGGACTGAATTTGAACGGTTGCGGTGCAGTTTCATTTGCAACAACCAGTTTATATATTGATAATTCTTGAGCTAGAGATAGATTCATGAGTAAAGCAATTTAAGAAAAATTCCGAAAATTAAGGAGTTCAGTATAAAAAAATGTTATATAGGCTACAGAATATTTTTGATTTTCAGTTCTTTTTTAACTGTCAAAAATCATCTTGATTATGTAGATATACTTAACCTTTTGAGAAGGTTAGACATACAATAAGCTACTTATGTAACTTATGCAACTAATTAGCAAGTAGGGAGGTAGGGAGGTGGGGAGGTGGGGAATAAAAATAAAGAATGGAAAAAAGTTTCCCCTTCTCCCCTTC
>CAXTCQ010000392.1:0-6504 GCA_964242965.1 uncultured Calothrix sp.
AAGAAGCCCAAGATTACGGTTTAATCGACCAAGTAATTAACCGTCATTCTGCGGGAAGTCGTCCGATGGCAATCGTAGGGAGTTAGGAGTTAGGAGTTAAGAGTTAGGAGTTAAGAGTTAAGAGTTAGGAGTCATTTATAGCTCTCCCACATTAATAACAAATTCTCTAGCTTAAGAATGCTTCTCTCGTTTCTCTCGTTCCCATGCTCTGCATGGGAATGCATTCTGAAGGGCTTCTGCCTCCTTCTACTTAAATAATATAAGTCCCACCCGACGATCTGCGCTTCGCTTTACTCGCTTCGCTATCGCATCACCACGATTAAAATTTCCCATACTTTACGATAATTTCTATATTCCAAGATTTGTTAAGGTGGGTTACAGCACTTCTTTAACGTTTGTGCGCTGCGAACCCACCATAATTAATTACTAACAACTAACAACTAAAATCCTGCAATCGGATCGATGGCTAGGGGATCGTCTGTAGGTGTTTCTTGAGATTCAAGATATTCGCGGAAATCCCGTAATTCGTCGTCTGTGAGCAAGTGGCGCGATTTTTTACCGTAAGTTTGAAATAAGTAACTTCTGCCTTGTTCGATTGTCCACCGCAAACGCTCCATTTCTACTGCTATTTTGGCAATGTCATCGGAATTATCTTTGGGTTGAGTTGTCTTTCTGGTGCGTTTAGTTGTAGTAGTTGCCGTAGGAACCGGAGGTAGTTCGATTTCTGCTCCTGGGTTGTAGTTGCGGGGAGTAAAGGGTGTGACGTTACTTGGTGCTGGAATTGCGGTCAGTGGTAGTTCGTTTCTTGCTGATGTAACGACATCGGATAAAGCTGGATCGAATAACGGTTCGGGAATTGGTTCGGGTTTATTTGTAACAGGTGCTTGACTTATTTCGGGTGCGATACTCATGCGGGGAGTCGCTTGCAGATCCGAATCGTTTGTAACAACGACATCTGGTTTTAGGGATTTTGGTTCGGTGGTAACAGGTGCAAGTTCAACAGCTGCGATTGTGCTTACCGCGACATCTGGTTTTAACAATGTCGGTTGAATCGGTTCGCTAACTGGTGGAACTGGTGCGACTGTTTCTAAAACTGTGTCGCTGCTTGTTGCGACATTTGGTTTTGCGAATTTTGGTTCAGTGGTAACAGGTGCAAGTTCAACAACTGGGATTGTGCTTGCTGCGACATCTGGTTTTGAGGATGTCGATTCAGCCTGTTCGACAGGTGTTGCGACGGGTGTTGTGCTTGCGGCAATTGTAGTTACGGTTACATCTGGTTTTGATATTTTTGCTTGCGTGGCTTCTGTGGCTGCTGCAATTGATTGCGGTTGCATAGCATTGTCAACACCAGCGAAAAGTGCGATCGCTCTTTCTATCGCACGGTCTTCGGCTGTTTCTAAAACTTCTGCGGCTGCCATACTTGTAACGCGGGTTACATTTTCGATTTGCAAGCTTGCCTTAACAATATACTTGCCTTGATAAATTTGAACTAATTCGGTCAAAAGGCTACCGGTGGGATATAAGCTCTGGAACGAACCCAACATAGAACCCAACATAAATATTGTTCACCAAATTTCTGCTTAATACCGAGACTTAATGCTGTTTGCGCGGATGGGGACAAAAACAAGCGAAAAGTTCTCATCTTTTTACCACGAGATACCCCGTCTTCAACGAAGTAAGGCGGGGAGGGATAGTGTGTTTAATTTAACGGTTCAATACCGTTAAATTAAACAATTTCCTAGTTGACAACACGATTAATCCCGTGTTTCGCTGTATCAACCGGACTTTTTTGGCTGTACATTGCCCTAAACGTTTCCAGGAGGCATCACTAACCGAAACTTGTTTTTCTGTGTCTCCGCTAACCCAACCAAAAAACGTTTTCTTGCCTTGAGTAGCGTACACCAAATCACCTTTTCTAAAACCATGACGAGTCGTAGTTCCACCATACTTTCGACGATTCCCACCGATCGCGGGAACCATCAAATGTAATTGTCTACGGCTGATTGGAGGACGACGTAAAATTGTGAATTGTGACTTAGTAATAGTTACATTGCCAACCCAAGTTGCACCATGATTCTTTGCATCGTTCCATTTTTTGTATTCGACAAATTCAGAACAAGCTAATGTGACCGCATCAACTGCATGAGTTTCTGGGATTTGTAAAGACTTATGGGACTTTTCCTTATGCAATCCGAGATGTTGACGCAGGTTTGATGTCTCCCAACCCTTTTTTAAACTTACTTCCGCAAGGTCATATAGTCTGTTAATTTGATAGCGCTGCCCAACCATTACAGGACTAAACCCTTTATTGCCAAGCGCTTCTACGGATTCCACAACAATTGTTTTAACTGGGAAAAGCTGACACAAAAGGGTAATTGTTCTGTATTCTAAGTCTTTGTTAGCTCGAATGCTTGGAGGCAATTTCGAGCTTCTACGGTTATTGAATCTAGCTTGGCGATGGGCACGTTTATTAAAAGCGATTTTGCGATTAATACGTCGTCCCCTTCTACTACGCCGCATCATAGCTCGTTGTTCCATTCGGTCTTTAACTATTTTGAATGGCAGCACCAAATGCAACATTTGTAAGGTATATTTTTTTGATTGCACTGCTACGCCTGAAAACATTTCACCGGGGTCTAACCCAATAACTATTTTTTGTGTTTTAGTATCAGCAGGTTCAATTATCAATTGAACATAAAAAATACCTAACTTATCAAACTTTCCTACTGCTTTGCCTTCAGATATCCAACGTCTTGCACGACTTGGTTTTGTTGGCATTAAGGGAATATTTGAACTTGAAATTACTGGTACTCGCATTGGAGATAATCCTTGAGTAAAGTTTAAGTCTCCTCGCCCACTATATTTAGAATGGCTTGCCTTGACGCAACACCGTTAATAAGACGGTTTGAAAATAACTCGAACTGGAGAAGTATTCGAGAGTTCGTGCCTAAATATAGCGACTTGGGCTAGTCAAACACGCAAGACTTACCTTCTTGCAAGCCCCATCCCTCTATAGAGTGGGGTTATTGACTCTAAGTTCTCATTTTAATTATTGCTCAATTATTTGCTCGCAATGTCTCGTACTTTTCGCATTTAAAATCAAAGTTCAAAATATACTTACGAGTTGGTAACTGTATAAGTTCATCTGCATAAGCTATTTTGGCTTGACAAGCTTAAAATAATCAAAGCACAATTTGGTATCGGAACGTGTCCTGATTGTAGCACGCAGTTGCAAGCTCCGGCGCGATCGCGTGCGGTCAAGTCTAAGTGTTTTTCGCTCACAGTGCTATACTGATTACCTAATTTGATATCCAGAAGTATTTTCTGGAAGTACGCTCTAAATCTACAATGATGATGGTAAGGTTCGCCCTCACTCCTTGTTCGGCTGTTAACCTAATTGTTACCGATTCTACATATGGGACAGTAGGGGAAAGCCAACAGTTTCTCGTAGTTAAATCTCGGGGTCTAATGGCGTAAAGATACCTCACGGAGCGTGACAATCAAACACCTGCAATTCCATGAATGATACGCAGGTTGTTTTTGGACTATGGTCTAGTAGTCGATAATTAAGACAAACTAGCCCAAGGTTATATAAAAGCTACTTTTCTATGTAAGCAAAAAACTAGAACAGTAGTAGGTTCCAATAAAAAAAATGCGGTTAGCTAGACCGTGTAAGGACATTGAGGGATAACCGCTCCCATGCTCCCTTTGAAATGTTTAGTAAAACCAATGTCAATATTTGTCGTTTGTTTTACATAGCAGACTGGCTAATCAACCAGGAACTTTGACGAACTAAACCAAGAGTGATTGTCGTGCAGTGAGAATTAAGACGTAAATCGGTGTATCCCAAGCTGGATATGGTGGTAAATGTCTTCGCTTTCCTTCAATAAAGCTTTATTGCAAGGCTTTATTGAAACGCAGCGCTTTTTCGGCTTAGTTGTGAGGGTACACAGCAAAGAACCCGTTTCAACAACAAGAACAAAATGATGTTTTGACCAAAGGTCGGTTCACTGCATGGAATTTTCAATCGCTACACTCCTTGCCAATTTCACCGATGATAAATTGGTAGCTCGTAAACTGCTGGAAAAAAAACTTGGCTGCGAAGATGAAGTTAACTTACAAAAACTTCACATTACTCTAGAAGTTCTGGAAAAAATCGGGATTTTGGTGAAAGAACGGGGCAAATATCGCCGAGTCTCCGAAGAAGGAATGATAGAAGCCAAGCTTCGCTGTTCGAGTAAGGGCTTTTGCTTTGCTATCCAAGATGTAGAAGGGGCTGAGGATATCTACATCCGCGAAAGTCATTTAAGCAATGCATGGAATGGCGATCGCGTTTTGGTCAGGGTTCTTAAAGAAGGCAGCCGTCGTCGTTCTCCCGAAGGCGAAGTCAAACTAATTTTAGAACGTTCTAACCACACTTTGCTAGCAAGGATTAAGCAAGTCGAGAGTGGTTATCGCGCTGTACCTTTAGATGACCGCTTGCTGTTTGAGTTGAAACTTCAAAACAACATGACTGCTTTAGAGGAGGCAATCGACCATCTAGCACATGTCGAAGTGTTACGATACCCACTCGCACAATACCCTCCACTCGGTCGAGTCGTTCAAATTTTGGGTAGCGATGCGGAAGCTGCGGCTGATATCGATTTAGTAACTTGCAAGCACGACCTTTCGCGGACTTTTTCGGATGCAGTCCAAGATGCAGCCGCAAAGTTACCCAAAAAGCTGTTGAAAGCAGATTTGAAGAATCGCTTAGATTTGCGTGAAAAATTCACCCTTACCCTTGGTGGCAACGGCGATTTAAAGTTGCTTGAAAACGCTTTAACTTTGGAGACAACTGCGAGCGGTAATTTGTTGTTGGGTTTCCACATTAGCGATTTAACACACTTTATCCAACCCGACGAAATCCTCGACCGCGAAGCCCTCAAACGCGGACGAACGGTATATCTAGGCGAACTTGTGTTGCCAATGTTACCAGATGCAGTGTTAGAAAGATGTGCGTTAACTACAGGAAGCGATCGCTTGGCGATTTCCTTCTTAATCACCTTTGAAGCGAAGACGCTTAAAGTTTTGGGGTGGGAAATTCAACCTAGCGTTGTCAAAGTCGATAAGCATATCACCGAAGACCAAGTTGCAACAATTCTCAACGGGAAAGGCAGAAAAACCAAAGACTCTGCCGAAACTGTGGAAATGTTACAAACTATGCAAAGTTTGGGAAATGCCCTCAAGCAAGAGCGAATTACACGGGGAAGTTTGCAGTTAAATTTGCCACCCAATCAAAATCCTTATTATGACGAAGGAATTTTGGGATGCGTAATTGAAAACAATTCACCCATGCGCGAGGTATTGACCGAGTTTGTATTATTGGTCAACCAACTCACAGCAGCACACTTGAATGCATTAGGAGTTCCAGCAATTTGGCGCGTCCAAGGTTCACCAGATTCCGAAGACGTGCAAGAAATGCTCAAACTAGCAATGAATTTGGGTGTGGAACTTTCGCTTCCCGAAGACATTGATATCCAACCTCTCGATTATCAACACCTAACCCAGGTATTTGCCGATTCCGAGTCCGAACAAGTGCTGACCTATCTCCTGCAAGATACCCTCAAACCGGCAATGTATACTACTAATAAAGCCGCACATTTTGGGTTAGCGTTAGCCCAGGGGTACACTCACTTTAGCGCCCCATTGCGACGCTACCCCGACTTACTCATGCAGCGAGTATATTACAGCTTAATCGAACAAGGACGCGATCGCCGCAATACCCGTGTTAAAGAACGCGTGAATTTGCGTGCCTCAACCTCACATATCGAAATCAACTGGAACGTCCTTGCCCCCGAATTGCAAAGCGAATTACAAAGCGACTTGACGCGGGTAATTACCCAACTTAACGACCGCGAAAAAGAAGTCCAAGAAGCCGAAGCCGATTTAGCTGGGCTGCAACGTGCCTCGTTGATGAAACAGCGCATCGGTGAAGTCTTCAACGGTGTAATTACGGGTGTTCAATCATACGGCTTTTTCGTTGAAATAGAAGTACCCGCTGAGGAAGCCAATGCTGCAAACGGGATGCCATTGCGCGTCGAAGGACTCGTCCACGTCAGTTCGCTCAAAGACGATTGGTACGAGTATCGGGCACGACAACAGGCATTATTCGGACGCAAAAATCGGGCATCGTATCGGTTAGGCGATCGCGTTTCCGTCCAAGTTAAAAGTGTCGATTATTACCGTCAGCAAATCGATTTAGTCACCGTCAACAGTGAAGGCATACCCATCGGCAAAGATTTCGGTGCTAATGGCGACATGCCGAGCATGTATCTTGGTAACGATGACGATATCGACCCAGACGACGAACTCGACGGTTTCGAGGACGATGAGGAATAAGTTAGGGAGTAGGGAGTAGGGAGTAGGGAGTAGGGGGAACTGGGGAGACTGAGGGGACAGAGGAGGTAGTTAATAACTTACACGAATCCCCTTCTCCCCTTCTCCCTTTCTCCCTTTCTCCCCTTC
>CAXTCQ010000393.1:0-6413 GCA_964242965.1 uncultured Calothrix sp.
CCCAAACGCGAAATATATATCAACCCGCCCCACCCAAACGCGAAATATATATCAACCCACCCCAAACGCAAAATCACCAAGAAAACACGTTTAGGCGATCGCATCAACACAAAAAATATACAATTTAAATTAAATCTGCTTGTCTAAAAATTTGTTGGGGTGGATACATGAGTCGGGGCGGGTTTATAAGGATTTTTCTAATTTATTTATATGGTCTGTGAACCCGCCCCTACGGTATCATGCCATTCCTCCGCTTGCTTGCGGATACTGCGTAACTCTCCTGCTGGCATTGTATCTAAATTCTTCAAAATAAAACTCATTCTCCCTTGCGTTTCCAATTTATCGCGGTGACGAAAGAGAAAATCCCAGTAAAAAAAGTTAAACGGACAAGCTTTTTCTCCAGTCCTTTCCTTGGGATTATATACACAACCCTGACAATAATTGCTCATCTTATTGACATAATTCGCCGAAGATGCATAAGGCTTCGATGCCAATATCCCCCCATCAGCAAACAACCCCATCCCAATCACATTGGTTTGCATCACCCAATCATAAGCATCAATAAAAGCAGCATGAAACCAATTTTCAACCTCTTGCGGTGAAAATCCTGCAATCAGTGAAAAATTACTCAAAATCATCAACCGTTGAATGTGATGTGCGTAACCCGAATGCTGCAACTGAGTCAAAACTTGGTGCAAACAATTCATTTTCGTTTCCCCCGTCCAGAAAAACTCAGGTAGAGGTTGCGTATGATTGAAATAATTTTTTTCGGGATAGTCGTCACTAACAAGATGATATATCCCATACATATATTCGCGCCATCCTAAAATCTGTCGAATAAATCCTTCCACACTATTAAGAGGAAGCTGCAAATGTAGATACGCAGTTTCAGCTGCTTGGATAATTTCCAGAGGATGCAGCAAACCAATATTAAGATAGGGGGATATCATCGAATGCCACATTGTTTCTTCCCCCGTCACCATCGCATCTTGATAAGGACCGAAATTAGCAAGACGATTGTGGATGAACCATTCTAACACTTGGAGAGACTGCGATCGCATAACCCCCCAGCGAAAGTTGGTTAACTCTCCATAGGTGGGAATCGTCAGCGAATTTACAAAGTCAATAACTTCGCAAGTTATTTCATCAGGTTCAAACCATAAAGCATCGGGAGTATTTAACTTACCTTTAGGAGGTTGACGATTTTCCTTATCGTAATTCCACTCCCCACCCACAGGTTTATTCCCTACCATCAAAATATTAAACTTTTTTCGACCTTCTCGATAAAAGCCTTCTAATAGTAAATTTTTGCGTCCCTTTGCCCAGTTTTGAAATTCTTCAGGTTGCCAAAGGTAATGATTGTTAGGAACGAGAGTAATTTTACACTGTAAAGATGATAATTGCGTTTCTAAATCTTGAATTAGTTTAATAAAAGGTCTATCTGCTGGTTTCATTACCAGTATTTCGGTAATACCATTTGCTTTCACCCAATCTTGTAAAGGTTGAGCAAAATCTTCAGTAATTTTATAAGTTACATCATATCCCTGCTGGCTTAATTCTGCTGCAAAATGCCGCATTGCCGACCAAATGAGAACAAGTTTTTGTTTGTGGTAAGGACGTGTTTTTACATGTTGCAGAGACTCAATCATAATGACTGGTACATTTGACACTTTTGCTAGTGCAGCTTGTTTGTGTCCAAGTTGGTCACCTAATATCCAAATACCTGTTTTCATATTTATATATAGTAGTGAAAAATATTTTCAGGAGAACGTACCACAGAGTCACAGAGAACACAGAGTTAAGAGAAGAAGAGAGGTTTGAGTAGCACACTAACATAAATAAATAACTGTTATATAATCCTAAATCATTCCTATCGCCTATATAAAAAAACTTTATACTTGATTTTTCCACCTCTCTTCCTCTGTGTACTCTGTGTCTCTGCGGACAACCCTCTTTCTTTCTTTCAACAAATCAAGTAAAATTGCCCAATACTAAAAATTCAAAACATCCAAAGATGCTTCAATCTCCAAATCCAAAATTATTTCGCGTGCATTTCTAAGTTCAACTAACTTACCTTGCTTCCTATACAACTCTGTAGCCTTTTGAAAATCTTCAACTGCCCCTAGTTTATCACCTAATTCACACCTATTATTGCCACGATTAAAGAAAACATCAGCATTATCAGGATTAATTTGAATAACTTGATTGTAATCTTCAATAGCCCCTTCCTTATCCCCAAAATCATCACGAGCATTAGCGCGATTCAACAAAGCATCAATATCACCAGGATTGATTTTTAGCGCTTCCGAATAGTCAGCGATCGCACCCTCGCAATCTCCCATATCATAACGCGATTTGGCACGACTTTTATACCCTTCCGCATTATCCGGATTAATTTTCAAAGCTTGTAAAAATGACTTTGTTATCGAGAAGATATTACTGTTTCCATTATCAGCATTTGGATTTATTTTGATTGCAAAACTATAATCTTCGATTGCACCTTGATTATCACCTAACTGCGAACGCGCATAGGCACGATTGATATAACCAAAAGTATCGTGGGGGTTGATACGGATGGATTGAGAAAAATCGGCGATCGCACCGTCACAATCGCTGATTTGATATCGTGCTAATCCACTTTTTTGATAAGCTTTAAAATGATTGGGATTAAGATTAATAGCTCGAATACAATCGCTGATTGTACCTTCATAATCTCCTAATTGATATCTAGCACAAGCAATTTTGTAATAAAAATCAGCATTATTATTCAGCTTCAACGCACCCTGATAAGAAATAATTGCCATTTCGTAATTACCGCGTTCAAAGCTATCATTTCCAGCTTGAAGGTATAACGCAATTATTTTATCAGGTGAACGCTGTAAATCATCTTTCTCATGCTCGTATTTATTCGATTCTACCTGGGTTGCATATTGATAAATAGCTAATCTATCGCGGTTTGAATGCTGATATCGAGTATGATTTTGGCTAGATTGTAACTGCTGCAAGTAACATACTAACCCACCTCCATAAAGTAACTGGTCGATGCCAAACGCAATTCTACCAGTTCGCAACTTTACCATTTCAGTTGGTAAAAAACCTGCCAATATCAGATTATATTCCGATTGCGCTTCATTCAGATTTTCTTGAATCAAAACGCAAACAACCACCGCGTTTTTTTCAACTTCTTCCGAACTAACCGACCAGCGCACCTTATCAATAGTACCGCAGCGCGACTTTACCTCAATCCCTATTAAAGGGTTAGAATTGAGCGTAAAATCAACATTTCCATCCCCACCAATCCGCTTTTCGTAATCAACCTCAGTAATCAAATTTGCCAATCGTTCCTTAACGACTTCCTCACCCAGCTTTCCCTTCAAAAAACTAATAAAAACATCCCGCACTGGTGATACACGCTTATATTTTTCTGCCATTTGCCAGCAGAAATTTCGCAAACCCATTAATCTCTCCCCAGAGATAATAGTCAACTCGCTATATTGACCTTCTTTTTGACAGTGCAGTAAGGAACCGGATGATAACCTGTTGATGAAATCTGATTGAAGCGATCGCAGTACGGTAATCCAGTCCATTGAGAGCTTCTGCGAGTTTAGTTACCCAGTTATTTTATTGATAGTTTAGTAAAATGAGAAGTACTCTTAACACTTTTTTAACTGAACCCGCTATTTAATCTACGTGTTTTCCTATTCAGGTAGTTTATATTTGAGTGTAATTCATAAGTTTTATCTTAACCCTTGTCCGCGTAATAGTACGTCCGACCATACTGCACCATCTTCTCCAAGCTTTGGTACAGGTTCTTGATGATAATCTACCACTAAGTCATATCCATACAGGTTATAAACATCATTTAACAATGCCTGTAAATTTATGATTGGTTCTGTATCACCTGCACGCAAAGGTAGAGGAAAACTTGGAATTACATCGGGTAAATTAAAAGGGTATAAATCAGCACTAGGACGGCGATTGCCGCGACAAACTAAAATACGATAGTCACTTGGAGGATTAGTACTAATAATTGGCATTGGGTTGCCTCTACGCAGTAAATCAATTTCAACTAAATTTGTGCGACTTAATAAAATTTTTTCACGCTTTTCTTCACATGCTTCTCTTCCTTTGCCCGCACGTTTATTCGTAGGTGAAAGAATTTCGATAGCAGTAACTAGTATTTATGTACCAACTTCTCTTACTTCTAAATATCTTTCTTTAACAGTCACAGGGACGGGAACTTTTACTTTTACAGGTTGAGTTTGTGTAGCAACAGTTAGATTAGTTATTGCTAAATCTTTGCTAGTTTGGCGACTTTTGATTGTAACATCAGGAATACCAACAATTAACGAACTATCATCTGTAGTTTCGTACATTCTCACTTCTACAGCAACACGATATTTAGGACGTAATTGAGGAGTTAATATCTTAGCAATTTCGCTAATCAACGAGTTATGTACTCCTGGAAATAATTCTGGATGTTCTAAGTAAGGGTTCATCCCTGGAAATGGTGAAGACATTGCAGTACTTCAAAATGCTATAAGTTTATGGTAGCTGATACCTGGGTAAATGGTGAATCAATTAGATAGAGTAAAATTTATTATTTAGCGCAGTCCTTGTCCTCGCAGTAATGTATCTGTCCAAGCTGCATCTGATTGCGATAAAACGGGTATTGGTTCCTGACTATAATCAATTACCAAATCATAACTAGCTTGGTCGTATAATTCATTTAATAATGCTTGTAAATCTATCAAGGGTTCGTTATCGCTTGCAAGTAAAGGTAATGGAAAAGCAGGAATAATATCTTTTAAATTGAAGTCATATAAATCAGCTTGAGGACGACGTTCGCTGCGACTAACTAAAATTCGATAATCGCTTTGAATCGTATTTCCTAAAATCGGCATTGCTTCCCCAGTACGTAATAAATCAATCTCGATTAAATGAGTTGCACTTTTTAGCACTCGGTTGCGTTTCGTTTCATATGCATTTCGTCCTTCCCCGCTGCGTTTATTCTTAGGTGATAGAATTTTCAGCGCTGTTACAGCTTCTTTCGTTGCTACTTTTCGTACCTCTAAATATCTTTCTTTAACCGTCTCCGAAGTGGGAACTTTAACTGTTTTCGGTTGCTTCGTAGGTGTCACTACAGCAACATTTGATGCCGATATTGTCTCAATTTGCGAACGTTGGACGACAACATCAGGAATACCAACTAAAAGCCTATCATCTCCAATAGTTTCATAAATTCGTTCTTCAATTGCAACAAAATACTTGGGACGCAGTTGAGGAGATAGAAAATTAGCAATAGCGACTATTAAACGTCCATGCACTCCCGACCAAAAATCAGGATTTTCTAAATATGGGTTCATTCCCGGAAATGGTGAAGACATGGTAGTACTTGATAATTCTATAAGTAATTTAAATTGTAGGGTGCTGTCTTCTGTTCGCGGAGCGTTCCCGCAGGGTAAGCGTAACGCACTATCGACAATCATAATGGTGCATTAGTAACGTACTATCACCAATAATACGGTCGTGGTGCGTTACGAATCACGCTAACGCACTCTACTTAATAAGAGTTATTCATCGCAATCCCTTCTCCCGCAATAGCGCATCTACCCAAGTGGCATTTTCTTCTGACAGTGCAGGAACAGGTTCTTGACGATAATCTATAATCAAATCGTAACTAGCACGTTCGTATAATTCATTTAATAAAGTTTGTAAATCAAGGATTGGTTCGCTGTCATCCTCACGTAAAGGTAGAGAAAAAGCCGGAATCTGATTTTGTAAATTAAACGCATATAAATCAGCTTGAGGACGATATTCACTGCGACTTACCAAAATTCGATAATTACTAGGAATATCATTTTGTAAAATTAACATTGGTTTGCCATCGTGCAGCAAATCAATTTCAACTAAATGTGTAGAACTTCCCAACACCCGCAAACGTTTTTTATCGTATGCTTTTCGTCCTTCTCCGGGACATTTATTTTTAGGTGATAAAACTTCTATTACAGTTACAACTTCACGAGTTGCCACATCTCTCACTTCCAAATAGCTTTCTCGAATAGTTTCAGGCATTGGAATTGTCACATTCGTCGATGTAACGGTCGGTGCGGCAACTGCAATATTTCCTGTTTCTGAATTAGTTGTTTTTTGAGAAACTTGCACTGCTACATCGGGAATACCGACTAATATCGAATCAGTAGCGCTTGTTTGGTATACTCTTTGCTCAATAGCGACTCGGTATTGAGGACGCAATATCGGATTTAGAGAGTTTGCGATCGCAGCTATTAATAAACTATGTACTTCTGACCATAAAGCCGGGTTTTCTAAGTATGGGTTCATTCCTAGGAAGGGTGAAGGCATAAAAGAACCTCGATCGGGCTATGAGTTTATGGTAGCGCGTTATGGAACCC
>CAXTCQ010000394.1:0-6361 GCA_964242965.1 uncultured Calothrix sp.
CCCCTCCATATTTTCTCGTATTCTTTTTCAAAAATCAAATAGGATTCCTATATATGCATGTAATTAAATAAAAAAAATACCAAGCTACTAACTTAATAGAATGTCAAATCAATTGACTTAGCCTCTTACTATCGATAGATAAACTTAAAGCTATTTTAAGTATCTATGCGAACAATGCATAGCTACTATAGTGTTGAAATCACCCAGTTGGATGAAAGCGGTGAAGGTAATTAATAAAAATATGTCAAAAATTAAGAAGATAGAAGCGAAATATCAAGTTGCTAACATGATACTACCCTGGCATATAAATATAAATCAAAAGGCGTGATAATTATTTATGTAATCGGTAAAGAAGTAATAAATAGGGATTAAAAAATAGGTAATAGATGAAAGATAACTAATCTCAGCCTACTTGTATAAAAAAAATAAGTGGTAGGAGCGATCGCATCAGTCGTTTGTTGAAATCAATAGGACTTTCGACTCGACCCTTATAAAGAAACAAACAGCTACAAAACGATTTTCTTTAGTAGTCAGCTAAATAGTCTTTTTTGCAATCACCCATTCGGGTGAACCGAGTGGAGGAAGTTGAGTGAAACGAATAGGTTGTATAGTTGCGACTATATTAAAACCATAGATAACAGTTATTATTCGCAACTCAAGTTATCGCTTATAGGAAAATTGGGTTTAAAACCCCGTGCTTAGGTACGTCAAGAAAGCAAGCAGCATTTATTCTTGGAGATGAGGTTGGAAATATGGTATCAATCCGTGAAATTGTAGACCTAGCGATCGCAACTGGCTTTTTGAGTAATACAGGAATAGAACAGATCAAAAAACGGCTTAAACTAGATTACCAGCAAGCAGATATCGACGCTTTGATGCGATTGCACCAAGCTGTAGTGAATGGACGGATTCAAAAAAAGTCACCGTCAGATGAAACGCAGTCGAAAAAGAATTCTCGCGGCATTGTGAAAATGAAACTCGTTTGTCAAACCACTTTTGCAGCCGTAATTTACGGGACAATAGTGTTTGCAGTACCTCAAAGTCCCAAACAAGCTATTTTCGGTAATGAGATTACGACTATGGATGTTTCGCAGAAATAGGGAGTTAGGAGTTAGGAGTTAGGAGTTAGGAGTTAGGAGTTAAATTTTCAACTCCCTACTTTTTCTAAGATACAAAGTTGGGTCGCGCTACCGCGTAACTCAACCTACTGGTCTGTGTCATTAATTTTGCTGGGTTGGTGCCGACGTAGGTTGGGGAGCCACTGCGTTGCGCGGGTTAAGCGCGTTGTAGCAAGTGGCGGTGGAACGTAAGCGCAAAGCGCAGGCTACGCCAACGCGCTTCGCGTTCCCGAAGGGTAGTGGAACCCAACATTTAATAGTTGGGTAACGCGCTACGCGCTACACCCAACCTACAACCCATCAAAACTTATGACATGAACCACTACGAACTACAAACTACCAATTTCCGACTCTTAACTCCTAACTCTTAACTCCTAACTCTTAACCCCTAACTCCTAATGCTACTCCCTACTCCCTGACTTAGCTTCCAAACTCTCCAAACGACTTCGCAATTCCTGATTTTGCTGTTTAAGTTGGTCAAATTCTTCGCGTAAGTGTCGCAAAGCATTATCCGAACCAATATTTTTTTGCACCCGTACAATTTGTTCGTCGGCAATCCGTCGCACTCGTCCATCTGGGGTATAAGAAGCAAGGTTTTGCAAGATGCTTATTGCTTTCGGGGTTTCCATTTGCCCCAATGCTACAACTACTGCAACCTGCGTTAAGAAAAAGCTTTCTTTGGCAAGTTCGGCTAATCTTTCTAATATCCGTTCGAGGTTAGTAGCATTTTGGGCAACGGATGCCTTACCTAAAGCACGAATAGCTGCTAAACGTAAGGATTGTGCCACTCCCTGTTTAGTGTATTCTAGTATCAAATTCAACGCTGCTACTGAGGTTTTGAGTTCGGCGAGTCCGGCGATCGCGCCGCTGCGAACTACTTCGTTCCAACCTGCTTTTTCTTGTAAAACTGTCTTGAGAACCTTGACAACTTTCTCATCTTTTGGTTTGTCATCGATTGCCGCTGCAATTGCACCAATACTCCGACAAGCCGCAGCTTCAACATAGTAACTGTCGTCGCCGGACTGTATGAGTTCTTTCAACGCTTTGTAGCTTTCAATTTGCTTGATTTTTGCCAGCGCTTCGACTACCGCACGTCGCACGTAAGGACTGTCATCTTTCAAACCGACTATTAACGCATCAAAATTTTGGTCTAAGTTGATTGCAGCAATGTCTTTAGCGACTTCGACGCGCACCCCCCAAAATGGCTCTTTTGTCAACGCCAAGCTAAGTGCTTTTAGCGCTTCCAAACCACCTTTTTTTGCCAAAGCCGAAGCTGCATAAATCCGCGAAATTGGATGCGGGTCAAATTCTAACTGCGCTTTCAACTCCGGTATCGGATATTCTAACGATACCGTTTTGAGGAAATTATTTCCCACATCAAAGCTGACAAATAAGGGTTTCTCTGAGAGTGGGAAATAAAAGCTTTGTTCGCGTTCGTGAATGCGAACAGTAAAAGTTTTTAAGTTAGGAGTTAGGAGTGTTTTTAAGTTAGAAGTTAGGAGTGATGAGTTAGGAGTATTTTCTTTACTCTTAATTCCTAACTCCTCACTGTTAACTTTTAACTCTTCACTCCCAACTCCTAACTCCTCACTGCTAACTCCTAATTCTCCTCCAAACCCTATGGGGATTCGCAAGTCAAATAAATCTGCTTGAGTTTGCGTCACCGTCACCTTGGCAAGCTTTGCATCACTATCCCAAGAATAGGCAACTTTAAAATCGGGATGTCCGCCGCGATACACGTACTGGTCGAATAGAAACGTTAAATTACGCCCCGTTGCTTTTTCAATTGCCCGTAACAAGTCCACAGTTTCAACAGTTTTGTGGGCGTTATCCTGCACAAACGTTTGAATCGCCTTCCAAAATAATTCTTCGCCCAATTCAGCCTGTATCATGTGATATACGCACGCACCTTTTTCGTAAATATGGCGGTCGAATAATTCAATGGCTTCGCGGTAAACATGCGTTACCATTGGACGGCGGTAACGTTCCGCATCTTCCGCAATATATCCGCGTGCATCTAACAACCTGTAATACTCGGCTTCATCCGTACCGTATTCGTTTTCCGTCCACATGGTTTCCGAATAGGTTGCCATTCCCTCCTTGACCCAAGCGTGCGACCAATGTTTAATCACAACTAAATCGCCAAACCATTGATGGGCGAGTTCGTGAACAACTAAACTTTCAGTATTGCGGTTGTCGAATGCGGCTTTTTCATCAAGCAAACAGCGGTCGGTTAACACTGTAGTTGAGGTGTTTTCCATTCCGCCGAAAATGAAATCATCGACGCAAACCTGTGCATATTTGGGAAAAGGGTACGCATAGCCGTATTTTTCGCTCAAAAACTCCATCATGCGCGGAGTTTTACCCATACTACGCTTTGCATCGCTCATCCGTGACTTTTCAACGTAGTATGTAACAGGAATGCCCTTCCACTCATCGCGGATTTCGGCGAAATCTCCGACAACTAGCGTCATTAAATAAGTAGGATGGACTTGGGTTTGCAACCAATGATAGATTTTATCGTTGTCCACAGCCTCGGTTTTGATTAATTCGCCGTTGGAAATTGCCATGTATGACTTGGGAACTCGAACCCGAATTTCCGACGTTGATAATTGTCCTGGGTAATCGAAACAAGGGAACCAAAACCGCGAATCTTCGTCTTCACCTTGAGTCCAAACTTGTATTGGTTTGTTTGGATAATGTTTGTCGGGCTGAATAAAGTAGATACCGCGTTGGGGAGTTAAGTTCGAGTAGGCTACTGCAATTTTGATTGCATCTAATTGCGTTGGCGTATTCAGTCGGATGTGGAGTTGTTCCCCGTCGTAATCAAACTTCTGCTTGCTTCCATCTACTTCTACAGCTGCAATGTCGAGATTTACCGCATCCAACGTTAGGCTTTCAATGCCGATGCGAATCGGCTTAAGGGTAATCGTACATATACCCTGATAACTTTGTTTGGGTATATCGAGTTGAATGTCAAGAAATATATGTTCCACCTGTCCGGGTCGGTCAGGGTTATAATGCGGTTTTGCTCCTGGTAACTCAAACGATTTATGGCGATTATCTGTATCAAAATAAGACTGCGACATCGATGCTTATTGACCTTATTATCCAGAGATTATTATCTTAAGAAATCTAACTAAATTTAGGAAACACAAACAGCAATAGCTGCTACCAACATTTTAATTAACTTAAAATGGTCTAACCCACGCTTGTATAGATTTCACAAATTTTGTTAGGAATAACATCCTAACATTTACGGATTTGGACTCGAACGAATTGAAGTAATTCTTGGAGCTAAACCTAGCCTGTTGGTTGGTGAGAATACCAATTTTATCAGTAATTACCGATAAATTAATGGGGTTAGTGAATAGATCCCAAAAGCCCCTGATGACGCTTTAACGCTTGCAGATGACAATTTGAAAAACACAAGGACAAATAATGCCTGAAAATAAGTCAAAATTTCTAATTCCTGCGATTGGAACAGCAGTAGTAGTTGCAGGCAGTATTGCTGCTTACATGTTCTTCGTCAAGGGACCGGACGGTGATAGTTCCGGTGCCCTTGCAAGTGCTAAAATTGTCCCCGATGATGCCCTAATGGCAACTTATATTACAACAGATCCGCAAGCTTGGGCAAAGTTAGAGCAATTTGGTACTCCCGAAGCTCAAAAACTTGTAGGCAAAAGCCTGCAAGATTTCAATAAAAATGTATTAGATAGTAGCAATTTGTCTTATGAAAAGGATTTAAAACCCTGGGTTGGTGGGGTAATGATTGCACTTTTACCTCAAAATCCTGTTAAACCTGCCCAAGACACACCCCAAGCAACCCAAGAACCGAATGTTCTGATGGTAGTGGGAATTAAAGATAAGGTTAGCGCTTTAAATTTTGCGAATAAATTAAAAGGTCAAAAAGACGTAAAAATTCAAGAAATCGACTATAAAGGCGAAAAAATTACAGAAACTACAGGTAAGGGCAAACCTAGCTACAGTGCAGTATTAAACAATTCCTATATAGCTTTCGCACCTGAAAAACGTGCAGTTGAACAAGCAATCGATACAATCAAGGGTGAACCTTCGTTTGCAAGCAAGCAGGGGGCAAGCGGCATTTTAGCTAAAGGGATCGATATTAAAAACCCTGTAGCGCAAATTTATGTGCCCGATTATGCCAGCATGTTCGAGCAATTGATTAAGAACAGTCCGCAAGCAGCACAGATACCCCCACAATCCCTAGCGCAGTTGAAGCAAGTCAAATCAGTGGTTGCAGGTGTGGGAATCGATGATGGAGGGGTGCGGATGAAAGCTGTTGCAAATCTCGATCCGCAAATGATTAAGTATAAATACGAACCCAGCCAATCGAAAGTAGTTAGTCAGTTTCCCGCAGACACGATTGCAATGGTCAGCGGGCAAGGAATTAGTCGTTGGTGGACAGCCGTTACCGAACAATCGAAAGACTATCCCGAATTTAACCAAGCCGTTCAACAAACACGCGCACAGTTAAAGGTGTTGAATATTGACTTAGATAAAGAGGTATTCGGGTGGATGGATGGCGAATTCGGTTTTGCCGCTATTCCCGCGAATCAAGGACTATTAGCAAGCATTGGATTTGGTGGAGCATTAGTATTTGATACGAGCGATCGCAAAACAGCCGAAGCGACATTTACCAAACTCGATACCCTAATCAAATCCCAAAACGTCACCGTTGCCCAGCGCAAAATCGGCAATAACGACATCACAGAATGGCAAGTTCCGCAACAAGGTGCATTGATTTCTCATGGTTGGTTAGACCAAGATACATTGTTTATAGGATTAGGCGGACCGATAGCGGATGTTGTAGCAGGTAATAAAGCCCAAACTCTAAATGGTAGCGACTCGTTCAAAACCATTACAGATTCATTGCAAAAACCAAACGGCGGTTATTTTTACCTAGACATGGATAAAACCATGACAATAGTTAACAAATTTGCCAATCCAGCACAACCCATTCGACCCGAAACAGTCGCTGTTCTCAACTCAATTCGCGGTTTAGGTGTCACCACAACTAGTCCCGACAAATCCATCAGCCAAATGGAAATGTTGGTGTCACTCAAACCGAAGAAATAGAGCGGAGAAGGGGAGAAGAGGGGAGTGGGGAGTAGAGGAGAAGAGGGGAAGGGGAGAGGAACATGTAAACCGAAATCCTGTAAGGGCGGGTTCACCAACCAACTAATCATCCCACGAAAAATCTTTATAAACCCGCCCCACCC
>CAXTCQ010000395.1:0-6358 GCA_964242965.1 uncultured Calothrix sp.
CCCTTTCTCCCTTACCCTTTCCCCCTCTTCCTTCCCTCTTAGTAAATTATTGAGTACCATCAAGTTACCCATAACTGAGGTTCGCAAGTCGTGGGAAACTGTATGCAACACAACGTCTTTGATGCAGTTGAGTTTTTGAATTTGCTGCATCTTTTGCTGTAGTTGTGCGGTACGTTCTTCGACTTGTTGTTCTAAATTGGTATTGAGTTGGGCAAGTTCTTGGTAAAGTTGGGCTTGTTCGATAGCTATTGCTAATTGTTCGGATATTTGTTGCAGCAACTCGATTTCCATTGACTGCCAATTTCGGGGACTCGAACATTGATTTGCTATCAATACCCCAAATAATTCATTCCCCAATATAATTGGTACAGCCAATGTCGCTTGAGTTTGTAACGTCTGATATAGTGCTTTGAGACTGGGAGATAGTCGGGTTTGGTTAATATTTTCGACAACTCGCACCCGATTTATCTTTAATAGTGTCCTCAATTCTTTAAATTGTGCTTCATCAGCTAACTTTGGTTTCCAACTTAAAGCTGAGGGATAACGCGAATCTACCGATTCTGCCAAAATCTGACGAGATTCGGCATGACTAGCATTTAAAGCGATAAATACCCGGTCAGCATTTAAAAATTGTCGAACTTCGGTAACGGTAGTTTGTAAAATTTCGTTAAGATTGAGCGATTTACGAATTCTGCCAAGAGTTTCAGCCAATAAGCGATCGCGTAATGATGTTATATGTAGTTGTGCTTCGGCAATTTTACGTTCGGTAATATCTTTATTAATAGCTAAAATGCACTTGACTCCTTCCAAATCGATGATTTCTGCTGAAAGTTGCATCATCAGCACTTCACCCGACTTGCAGCGAAACTCAACTTCGCGGTTGCAAACTGCACCATAAAGCTGTAAATCTTGGATTAGTTGAGTGCGCGAGCATTGATTTACCCAAATATTCAACTCAAATACTGTTTTCCCAACTGCTTCATCGCGTTCAAATCCCATTAACCGCACGAAACTATCGTTAACTTCGATGTATCGTCCCTCGACAAAAGTACTGATTGTAATTGGATCGGGACTGCAACGAAAAGCCTTAGAATACTTTTGTGCCAAGCTTTGCAATGCTACTTCTGCTTGCTTGCGTTCGGTAATATCGCGGACAATTGCCAAGACTTCATCCTGTCCGCTAACTGCCAACCTCGCTTCATAATCGCGCATTCCCAAAGGTGTTTGTAGCTGATACTCGCAAGTTTGCAAACTGCGTAATTCCAAAGTTCGGCAAATTGCTGCATGACTCATACTCGCTACATCTGGGGGCAAAAAATCCCACAATCTCTTACCAATTATTTCTGTACGGGGAATAGTCACATTTGCACCTTCACCTTTGAAATCGAGATATTCCCCATCACTATTAATGCGAAACATCAAATCGGGAATCGCATCTAAAATCGCTTTATACCGTGCTTCACTCGCACGCAATTTTTCTTCTGCCAGCTTTTGCGCTGTCATATCTATCACCAACCCATCCCAAAGAATATCCCCATTCGCTTGCTGTTCCGGACGGGATGCACCTTGAATCCATTTAGTTTTACCACTTGGCGTTACAATCCGACCCTCCCAAATCCAAGATTTAAGGGTGTTACTTGATACTAGTAAAGATTCTGTAAAAGTTTGCACATCCTCGGGGTGAATCGAGTTACGCAAAGCTTGAAAGTCTGTTTTTACAGCTTTCGGTTCCAATTCACACAGTTCAAGGCAACCCGAACTCACATAATCTACACGTAGCAAACCATCTTGCTGCACAACCTGGAAGATTATTCCTGGTAAATTCGCAGCAATTTTTTCTAGCAAGTTAAAACTTACCGCTTGCAATCGTTGCAGATTGCTTTGTAATAAGCATTGTATTTTGACAAAATCATCCACTCGTTAACCCTTTTATACATAAGCTATCGATCGGAAAGTGAGGAGTGAGGAGTTAGGAGTTATGAGTTATGAGTGAGGAGTTAGGAGATAGGAGTTAGGAGTTATGAGTTAGGAGTTAAGAGTTAATATTGCTCTCCTCTTCTCCCCATCTCAAGAACTCTCCCCATCTCAAGAACTCTTCCCATCTTTTCCTCTTCCCTCTTCTTCCCCCTTCTTCTCCTTATAGAATAAGTTCCAACAGGCGCAAATGCATTCACCCAATTGGATGAACCACTTGCAGGAGTTCGATTTTGGCTACAAGTGGGATACCTGCATAGCTAATTTATGTAATTCGAGCCGTATTTAAATGCTATAACAATCCGAAATCGAATCAAATAAAAATTCTTGTTTCTTGGGAAAACTTGAAGTATCTGAAATTCTCATAAATATAGCAGAGATACCTGGATGTTAACTAAACAACTTTGATTCATTATTTTGGTGTTGATTCTCTAACCACAGCCGTATTTACTCTGAAACACAAAAAATTATTGTATTAAACAGTACTTTCGATTATGTAATTATCTATAAGTAAGCTTTTAATAGTGGACGTAAGCTAATATTTACTCTTTCAATCAGAAAATATCAATTATGCACCCTAGTGGTTCGTGTCATTAATTTTGCGGGGTTCACTCTCTGTATTTCTTTCTTTGTGCCCTTTGTGGTTTATTTTATCAACCCAGCAGAATTAATGGGTTCAAAGAATCCGGGTTTCGTAGAAGTTACCTGGATTCTCACCCTCACGACATGTCACCCCATTCAGTATAAACTACTAAAAATTAAGTTTTTCCCATCACTCTACAATCCATCCCTCCGATCTATTTGAGGGGATTTTATTTTTTGACATCCGAACTCCGACTTTTTTTGAGAATTTCGGGTTCTGCGTCTTTTCTTACATCTATTTAAGCAATCTTAATTTGAACTTAAACATAGCGTATTAAGATATTCTCCTTGAAAGGTTAATTTATTTTTCTTTCATCAAAAAAAACTTGATAATAAGCGGTTGCTTGCCGCCATGAAAATTCTCTTAGTTGAAGACGACAATCGGAATACATCTGTGCTTGTTACTGCCCTGACAAACCAATATTACACCGTTGATGTTGCGAAAGATGGTCAGATAGCTTGGCAAATGCTGGAACTGTACATTTACGATTTGATTTTGCTTGATGTAATTTTACCTAACTTGGATGGAATTAGTATTTGTAGGCAGTTACGCGCTCAAGGCAATCAAATACCGATTTTACTACTAACTGGGGAAAATGCTGCTATCAATCGGGTAACTGGATTGGATGCAGGTGCGGATGATTACGTTACCAAACCTTTCGATTTGAGCGAATTGTTAGCAAGAATTCGCGCTTTACTTAGACGTGGAAATTTGACATTACCTCCGGTGTTGTCATGGGGAGAATTACGACTCGACCCTAGTAAGTGTCAGGTAACTTGGGGTCATAAAAATGTACGTTTAACTCCGAAAGAATACGGTTTGTTGTCATTATTTCTTCGCAACAATCACCGGGTTTTTAGCAGTAATGCGCTGATTGAACATTTATGGTCATTTGAAGACATTCCCAGTGAAGATACTGTGCGATCGCATGTGAAGGGATTGCGAACGAAACTCCGAACTGCGGGTGTAACCCCAGACCCAATTGAGACAATTTATGGTATGGGATATCGACTCAAACCACGACAAGAAGATTCCCCACAACAATCAACATTGGCAAGACCTGCAATAAATAACTCGTTGCAACTTCCAGAGATAAATATTGGCGAAATTCCCGACGCTTCGCTTGAAGAACCAGTTAGTTTACTACAATCAACTCTCAATCAGAATACGGGTAAGGTATTGGTAGTTGATGACGGGCAAATATTTAATGCAATTGCAGCTTTATTAGAATCTAGAAATTTAGTGGTTGTGACTCTCAATAATTCAGCATCTTTCTGGGATGTATTGGCAGCAGAACAACCCGATTTACTCGTGATGAATATCGAAATACCTGCAATTGATGGTGTTGAAATATGCCAATTGCTGCGGAATGACCCATTGTGGTGTAACTTGCCCGTGTTGTTCCTTACAGACAGTAGCGATGCTCAAACGATACATCGGGTGTTTGCAGCTGGTGCAGACGATTTTGTTTGCAAACCGATCGTCGGACCCGAATTAGTGACTCGAATTTTCAACCGTTTGCAACGAACGCGGTTGTTACGAAATATTACCGAAATCGATACTTTAACGGGTGTTAGCAATCGGCCTCAATCGACAAGGCAACTAGTCGAGTTGATTGAGTTGAGCCGTATTCAACAAAAGTCCTTTAGTTTTGCAGTTGTTACCGTTGACCGTCTCAAGCAAATTAATAATCATCACGGTCATGCCGCAAGCGATCGCGTATTATTTAGATTGGCGCAATTATTACGGCAAGCATCCGTCAACCGCGATATCATTGGTCGTTGGGGAGGTAAAGAGTTTACCTTAGCAATGCCAGAGACTAGCCAAGCATCAGTTGTCACACACCTATCCCAAATTCTCGAAAATTTCCGACAAATCAAGTTTATCAGTGCAAATCGCAAGTCTTTTTATGCGACATTTCGGGCTGGAGTCGTTGAGTATCCCGATCGTGGAACCGACTTGCGATCGCTTTATCAAGCCGCAGAGGCATTACTTCAACAAGCTAAGGCAAGAGGAAGAAACCGCATTTTATCTTCAGAATCCGAAGAAATCTAAAATTTTGAAGCTTTTTTAGAACATTTTGTGATTCTGCACAAGTTCTGCACTTTTGAGTTGTATTGTTTAAAGTGCGTTGAAAACCATCACTTGATTGATTTGACTGTTGGCTTTCATGCCCAGCCAAAAAAATCTTTGTTTCACTTGATGCTTTAATGAATTAGGATTTGGATTATACAGTATTGAGTCACGATTAGCAATTAATTAATTTAGCTGGAGTACCCAAAACAAAATGGATTTCAAGAAGATTAAATTGTATGAAAGTAAATTGTGTTCAAGGAAACGGTTGTACAGTTAGTTGCACAAAGTTTTGATTAGCTATAAGTAACGATTAATCCTTTTTTGGCGAATAACTATTTTATAAAACCATTCGATATTGTTTGTAAATCAATACTTTTTTGCTGGACACTAGTTGCCATATCTCAATTTAGATTAAACATGTCCACCTTACCAATTCATACAACCCTATATTATTTGTGAGTGCCAATATGGGTTAGACTGAAATTCTTATTTACCTTTAAAGAAATGGAGAAAGCGAATAGAATTTGCTTGAGATTTGCTATAAATATTTTTATATAAATTGCTGGGATGAAATAAATATTCATAACTATTTCAAGATTGCGGCAAATGAATCTTTATACAAGCTATTTTCGGTCAATTTTAAACAATAAATCTAGTTAGATTACAACCGATCTCAATTTGTAACTATAATTTATGATTATCAAATAAATTACAAAATCAAGCTAGTTTTTAGTTAAATTAGCATAAATTTCAAAAGTTATAAGAAGTTGGATTTTAAGTATTCATTCCCGAAAATTTCAATTTTATGTACAACACAAATGAAATCGAAGTATTTAACTCAAGTCTGGAACTTGTTATCAATACATTAAAACTAAAAAACAAATTATTAGTCGAATCATGCGGTAAAATGCTAGCTCTTTTACTTGGTAAAGAGCGAAGCCTTAATATTATTACGAGCGCGATTCTCGAATTATCTAAAGTATCTCCTCAAGATTTTCATTGGGCTTTAGAAAGTTTCTCAAAGCTGAAAGCTTTTTCTAATCTGCTTTTCACCGAAAGTACCCCGAATATTACGCATGATATTCGGTACAAAATGAATTACACAAAAATTTTTAGCTCGACTGTAGAGCTAATTATCCAAGCCCTAAAATTAAAAAACAAGAATATATTAGAATCTTCTGAAAATTCTCTCAATTGTATTTTTGGTCACGAGTATACAGCACAGATTTTTTTAGGAGCATTATTTGAATTATCGGAAGTCGATCCAGAATCTTTTGCTTGGGCAAGTCAAAATTTATTTCATATAGAATACTACAATCGATTGTTCCGCATAGTTACTATGTGCGTTGCCCAAAGATTAATCGAAAAAGGCTTTATTCCAGGTGAAGATTTTAGTGCTAATTGCATGGGACAAATATTAATTGATGAGAAAGTTAAGCAAGCTTTTTTGAGTAGTACTTCAGATCCCGATGACCGAATACTTTTTCAGCAAATATTACAAGATGCTTAAAAATTGGGCGTGGGAGTAAAGCTTCATCCATCGCCCTTATCATAAATTTCACATCCCGAAACCGGGCAAAAGTCGATAGGATTCGCTTTTCATGAGGATGGAGAATCCCAGCCAAATCAACACAAGCGGGAATATTCTTCGACCGTAGCGAGCTA
>CAXTCQ010000396.1:0-6345 GCA_964242965.1 uncultured Calothrix sp.
AGAGGGGGGAGAATCTGGAATTAATTCTTTCTCTTCTTTCTCTTCCTTCGTGTGCTTTGTGTCCTTCGTGGTTAAAACATCTTTATTTAATACCAACCCATCAACCTGTACCACATCTCCCGCACGGGAAACATTAGTAACCAAACAAACACTAATTAACTGAATACAGAACCAAAAAAAAGTATTTTTATATAACCCTTTATTAAATATAAAACTCATAGCTGCACCTCCCTTATCGCTACTCTTCATTTGCCACCCACCTCTTGAGTTACAGGAGTTACAGCGAAATTCATCCGAGCTAAACCACCCGGTTCCAACCGCACCAACCGCGATTGACTATTACGTTCCCTAAACTTCGCGTTGCGAGCAATCTTGTATCCAGGAACACTACTCAAATCCAGCACACCCGTCCTACTACCCGGAAGCACATTTGCAACCGAAAACAAACCCTTATTATCAGTAGTAATACGGTTGCCATCATCGAGAATCACTACCGAATTAGGAATCCCCCGTTCTCCAGGTTGCTGTTCCCCGTCAAAATTTTTATCCTCAAACACCCGACCAATTAGCGTACCGCAGTCAGAGACAATTCCAGAGCGAATCTTCACGCGATATCGAGAAGGACCATCGCGCAATACGCCATTATTATCATTTCTGCGTGCTGTGACACTAGCTAAATTCTCACCAGTACCGCGCAAAGCATCGGGAGTAATTTTGACAGCGTAAACTAAATTAATCGCACCCTCCGGCGGAATAGTTTCATCGAGGTTAAAAGTGAGATTCGGATTTTGGCTTGTGGTATTGACTGCGATCGCCCGACCATCCAATTCAGCACGGGCAGAATTATTGACATAAGCAAATCCTGCGGGTAAAACGTCAGCAATAGAGATTTGTCTTAGGGGTACATTATTGAGATTCCTGACCAAAAGCCGATAAATTACCGTATCTCCCGGTTCAACAGCTGCCCTATCTGCCGTCTTAGTAATTTGAATCGGTTGGGCAACACCAACGCAAATCGGACGGTCGAGTAAACCGACCGCCGATAAAATCAAACCTGTAGTTGCAGCATCTTGAAACGGAACAGTTGTACTAAAAGAAGTTGGGTCGCCATCTTGCGCGATCGCTTTCCCATCCAACGCAGTGGCAGTATAAGAAACCGTCTTGGCAACATCATCACGACCGGTAAAAACAATGCGAATCTGACGTTGCGAATATTGTCTTGCCCCCGCAGGTGGATTTACTACCAAAATGTAACGTCTACCAACATCAATTTGCCCGTTACTGCGATTCAGTAAAAAATTGAAACCACCTTTTGGTTCTTCATTCGTTAAGAAAAAGGGATTGGCGTTTTGTAAGTTTGGTGGCAAACCTGTAAAGTTAGTACCAGCACCTGTTCGAGTCAGAGGTACTAGACCGTTGAGGGTATCATTGCTACTTGCCTCATATACACCGATGCTAAACCCCGTGTAATCGGGCAAAAGCTCACCACCACAACCGCGAATTCGTCCCAGAGGGTCAACCAATTCCTGTTTGAGTTGATTAGTTATACCCGTTACTTCCGCACCATCGGCATTTTTAAATGTATAGGTTGCTGTATTTTGTAAAACACTTGCCTTTGCAGCAGGGATAGTTATTAAATATGAGATTAAAAAAGCTGTCGAAATCAATCGACGTTGATTTATTAATAAAGGCATAAAAAGGAACCTAATAGCGTAACCGCTGTGTTGAGGGAAAGTAGAGACGCGAAATTTCGCGTCTCTACATCTCCTTACTTTTCTTTACCGTACCTTCGTCAGGTATGCTGCTTGCACAGATGCATTTGGCTCAAGTGGTTGGTTAAAGTTCCAGCGCACATGGGTATAAACCTCAGCAGGTGCGGGACGTTCTTCGACTTTGCCGTTTGCCAAAGTAACTTTTACTGTTGGGTTTGCGACAAAACTTTTACCTCGGTCAATACTGTAAGTTGTAGTTGCAGCGTCCGTTGCCTTAGCAGTATTTAGGACATACACCATACGCTGTGGAATTGGTTGGGTAAAATTCATGCTTTTTGCAGCTTTATTACCTTCGTTTTTACCAGTCACGGTAAACCGAATTACATCCCCAGGTTGAACTACAACTTTTGAGTCGAGTGCTTTCCAAGTCTCGACTTGTTTACCTTGAGCATCCTTTTGTAGCTGTCGCTTATCAGCTACCAAATTTAGATTGACCTTGGGTTGCTGTAAGATATTTTGAGCGAACGTCGTACCGGAATTGAGAAATTGTGCGATCGCGGGTTTATCTCCAACTGGCAGCAGCGATAATCCAGCGACTACGATGCCAAATCCTGCAATATATAACCCTTTTTTCATTGTCATCTCCTGTGTTTAATTAAATGGAAAACTTGTTTATTCCTCCCTTCGCTCTTAGAGAGGGGGATTAGTGGTGGGGGTTGACTTAATCTTCCGTTGGAAGGTAAATGTACCTGTACCAGCAGGTACAACAGTTGTCACCGTGTTGGTATATATTTGAATGTCAGTAACAGCACCATTTGCGGCAGGAGTTACAGCAATTGTTCCACCACCTGTATTGGTGGCTGTACCGTTTGCAGGTGTAGGATATTTCGGGTCTAAAGTCAGACTAAACCAGGTATTGTTACCCGTGCTACCGTTCTCGGTAATTACCAAGTTATTCGCAGGCAATATGACACTATTCGTACCACCACCACTAGAAACATTGGTGTAAGTAATTTGGTACTCAATAATCCGACCAGGAGTAGCAGCAGGACTTAAAATACTTTGGTCAGTTGTAAATGCACTAGCAGTAGCTTCAGTACCGGTAAGAGTATTACCGCTAGAATCTAACAATCGTGCTTTTTTCTCCAATTTCAAGTAATTGGTATAAACGCGGTCAATTGTGATGTTACTAGGTTCACCAGTAGGCAAACCATCTTTATTCACATCCACAAAGGCTGTAATTGGTACTGAATAACCTGTAAACTGAGGCGCACCAGGTAAATCGACTTTGACTGTATATTGTGCAACCCCTTTGGTTGCGTCATTAGGATCGACAACCGAAACCACTATCTTAACTGGAGCAGTTGTACCAGTATCAGCAACAAATGCACCTCCTGTATAGGTATAACTTGCTGTCTGCCCACCGGATGTAATCGTTACCTTTGTACCATCAATGAGAATATCTGTACCTGTAGGAGGAGTTGGTAACAGTGTAATTTCCTGTGGACTACCACTGGTATTTTTGACTGTATTCTCGAAGGTGACTGCTGGTGTTTCCGCATCGGTCAATGATTCATTCGATGGTTTGTTTATACCTTCGATTGACTTATTAGTGAAGTCATCATTATTATCACTGGGTCCTATTGCTTCTGGTTGACCGTTCGGACCATTGAGCGGTGTTTTCGCAAGACTGAAAATGGTATCTTCACCACCCGCTGCTTTACTACCCGTACCTGGGTCAGTACCTTTGTTAGTCGCAGGGTTAGTCGGGTCTTGAGTTGCAGGGTTAGTTGGGTCGTATGTACCTGGGTCAGTTCCATCTAAGGTTGGGTCTGCTTTACCATCGCTAATACCACCATTTGCAGCGGGCGTACCACCGTTTGCTGGGTCTGGGTTATTTCCACCCAAGTTGTTGTTAAAGCTTTGGTCACCAGATTCGTCGTAAACTATCTGAGTTGATGTACCCGGTACTACTGCACCTGGTTTTGATTGACCAAATACTTGAGCGATGTTTGCTACCTGTCCGCTAGTGAATCCTGTATCTGGTGTTACGGTGAAGCTTAAGCCAGTTATGGCCGGAGCACCTTTAGTTAGTGGTGCTGTACTAGTGTCGTAGACAAAACCAACCCGTGTAATCTTGCCTGAAGCAGTTGTTGACCAATTTGCATTCAGGGCAGTTGTAGCTAGAGGGTCGGTGGTGTAAACAGCTTGCCATCCAGTTGGTAGTGAAGCCGTATTTACTGTACCTAGTTTCATTCCAGTTGGAATCGCATCAGATACTAAAACATATGCTTTTGCAGGGTCAAGTCCATTAATTTTCGTACCGTACAAATCGGATGTAATCAATCCAGTTGGTGGTGTGGGGTTTTCGACCTTTAGGGCAAGTGCGTAGGTCAGAACGTCGTCGCTAACATCATCCGACTTTGCACCTGTGCTGTAACTCGATACTGCTTTCAATACGGTTGAGAATGCTTGCTGTCTAGCACCGATGGTAATTGCGGTGCTGGTTGCCATTGCTTCACGGACTATCACAGGTGTACCCGCAGTTTCACCTGCTGCTGTATCAAGGTTGTCTTTAGTGTAGACATCATTTGTATCAACATCAGCACTACGGTCTAAATTTTGACCTTTTGAAGCATCAGTATTACTTGCAGGTTCTGTATCGGTAGTGTTACCCAAAGACACTGTTAAGGTTTCCCCAGCAGCAGCGCCTGGTAGCACCTTAATTGGTACGCGAACTGTAATGGTTCCATTTGGTGCGATTGAACCCTGTGTTGTTCCTAGTAAGGCAGCATCACCCGTTGCAGCATCTTCAGCAGGAACATCCTTTGGAGTAGTAAGAGGAGTTCCATTTACTGCAACAATCTGGATTTTCCTAGTTGGGCTGAGTTGAAATGCTGTGGTGTTAGAAAGAGTTGCAGTACCGGGGATAAAGAATTGTGTGGGGTCGTTACCTGTATTGGTGATAACGAAATCAACGTAGGCAGTGTCATCACCTGCACTAGGACTAGCGTTAGAAGGTGACTCAGCAGTAATCGTGATACCTGCTATTTCAGCGACGGTAATTACAACTTCGTTAGATGTGGCGTTATATTTTGTACCTGTAGCATCCTCAAAGGTTGCTGTTGCCTTGTTTGTAATGTCAGTACCCGCTGCCGCTTGTTGAGCTAGTACGGGTGATATCATGCTGAAACTGCTGCTGAGTGCGAGCGATGCGGCTAAAATTTGACGAAAATGATGATTTTTATGAGTTTTCATGCTGATAAATACGACACAGTAAACAGAAAAAAAGGCATTGCAGAATATCAGCTAAGGCACTATGGACTAGCTAAAACTGGAAGTCTTAAATTTGGAACCAGTAAAATATTTGGTTATACTTTGTGCAAAAATCTGCCGGATTTGTTTATTAATTGATGTAATCAAGTAATATAGGGGCTAATGTTGCAGGTGATTGCTCTTAGTCTCAGTATTCCCAAAAATTTCATTAACCTATCACTCAAAGTTTTTATTGTTTGTTTTGTATGAGTTTGGCTTGGTTGCATATGAATTTGTCACAAATATTCTTGTCTAAATACGTATATATATGCAATCAATAATCGCATAATATTACGCATTACCGTGAAAATATTTAGGTTATTTCATGACCGAAAAGCCTCGAAAATAAAAATTTAAGTCACTAGACACAGACTCCTTAGCACCGTAGGTAAAGTATATTTTTAGTATATAAAACTACTTGTGACAATTTTGTGACAGAAATGATACCAGCTTTGAGAAAGATAGTTGTAGAGGTATATTAGTGCGTAATAGGGACACTTGGAATATCCTGCCGCTGCTGTATTTTGTAAATGCAAGCTGCTGTAAATATAGTTTATAGTCGTAAGGGCACAGCATTGCTGTGCCCCTACAGATTATTCATATGTTGCAATCATTATTTGAATCGGTACTGTCAGAATAACTCTTAAGTTCGGGACAGAATGCAGAATTACGACAATTTAAGGAGTCGGATGTAATGCAACTTGTGTTGTTTGAGGAGTTGCTACTGGTTGGGCAATTAAACCTTGAACTGTAAGAACCGAACAAGGTGCGTGATGGAGGACGTAATTGCTAACGCTACCAAGGAAAAATTCGCTCAAACCAACATGTCCTCGACGACCAACAATAATTAAATCAGCTTGCCAGTTTTGGGCAATTTCGCAAATTATCTTGCCCGGTTCGCCGAAATTTTGGGTAAACTCAGTTGTGATGCCCAATTTTGTTGCTTGTTTGCACAGCATTACCAAGAAGTCGATTCCTTCTTGCTTGAGTGTATCCCACTGGCTCAATGTTTGCGTTATGGCTTCTGAGTGCAATGTCGGGTAATAGCTATAGGGGTCTACGGACATGGGATTGATATAGCGTCCGTCAAATGGTGACATGACGTGTACCAGCATCAAATTAGCATTTGTTGTTTTTGCTAAGGATAAGGCTTCATCGAAAATCTGAAGGCTAATTTGATTGTTCTCTACGGCAACTAATATTTTTTTAAACATATATTTTAGAAGGGTAAAGTGAGAAGAGGCTTTATATCTATATTTATAGAAGGCAAATTTGAGGAAGTTGTGAGGATGGGGGGAAGGGGATAAGGGGATAGGGC
>CAXTCQ010000397.1:0-6334 GCA_964242965.1 uncultured Calothrix sp.
CCCTACTCCCAACTCCCTACTCACCCCTCTTCATCTGTATATAACAAAACAATTTTTGGGAATAATATGCATAACCAATAGTATCTATACAATTTAGGAAGATTAAGTTATGTCTTTTGATGGGCTAAAACCTGCTTCTGGGCAACAATCCAGCGTCTACATGCCTTACATACAAGGTAGCAAACGCAATGTTCTACCTTATGCCATCAGCGTCTACCAAAAGGGTAGTTTGGAGGGTGAACGTAAAATCGAAGGAAGTGAAGGTGTTGCGTTTGTTGCGAGTTGGAATGTTGCGAGTTTGCCTTCCGATTTAACCCGGTGTCGAATGCAGTTCGATGGCAATGCGGATTTGAGCTATGAAATCATGAGTGCTAGTTTTGAGTTTGTTAATTTTTTAATCGAGATATTGGAAAATTATAAACGCAACCGCGCTACCGACTTTCCACAGACTTTTTACCGAAAGTTGCTGCGTATTGACGAGTAAATACAACTTTTTTGAAGATTTGAGGTCGATAATCACAGATTTTGACTTATTTACGTGTATTTTTCCGGTTCGATTGCTGTTGCTAGCTACAATGGAGGTTATTGCCCTTTGTAAGTCACAACTTCAAGCGCAAAGTTAGACCTAAAATTAATAAGCACCTGGCTAAATTCAACCGGGTAAGGCTGAAGGGTGAAAAAGATAATTCATACTTCTTACTAACCGCTAAAAGCTACTAAATTAACGAAATTAGGAGTGCGCGTGTGCCAAAATCCCCTAAATATTTGCTAGTTGGATCGACTGAGGCTTACAGCGGTAAATCTGCCACAGTTTTAGGTTTGTCTTATCAATTACAGCAACAAGGGCTTGATATTGCTTATGGTAAACCTCTGGGCACTTCTTTAAGTGAATCGGAAGGTAGTTTGGTGGAGGATGATGTTGAGTTTATTGCTGCTAATTTAAATTTACCTGTAAATCGTCTTGCACCGACAATGCTAGCCTTGGATGAGTTGGCAGTGCAAAAACGGTTGTGTGGTGAAGATACAACCAATTATAAGCAATCCCTGATTGAGCAATATTTGCAAATGCACGCGGGAGACTTAGTTTTACTCGAAGGTGCAGGCAATTTGCAAGAAGGTCGATTGTTCGATTTGTCTTTGCTGCAAATAGCGGAAACTATCGATGCTATGGTGTTGTTGGTATGTCGGTATAAATCGCTGCTTTCTGTTGAAGCGCTGTTATTTGCAAAGCAACAGTTAGGCTCGCGCTTAATTGGTGCTGTCGTTAATGATATCCCCACAGCCCAACTCCAAACGGTGAATACGACAATGCGCCCGTTCTTAGAAGCGCAGGGTATTCCCGTGTTGGGGATGTTACCCAAAAGCGCTTTGTTACGCAGTGTCAGCGTTCGAGAACTAGTTAAGCAGTTGAATGCAGCTGTTTTATGCCGAAGCGATCGCTTAGATTTGATGGTGGAAAGTTTAGCGATTGGAGCAATGAATGTCAACTCGGCGGTGAAATATTTCCGCAAACGCCGCAATATGGCTGTCGTCACGGGAGGCGATCGCGTGGAAATCCAACAAGCGGCTTTGGAAACTTCGACGCAATGTCTGATCTTAACCGGGCAACTGCCACCCCCCGATTTTATCTTAAATCGAGCAGAGGAACTCGAAATTCCCATTTTATCGGTAGATTTAGACACATTAACAACTGTGGAAATTGTTGATAAAACTTTTGGGCAAGTCCGCGTCCACGAACCCATCAAAGTCCAGTGCATCCGCCAATTAATGACTGAACATTTTGATGTGATTCGCTTGTTATCAATATTGGGTTTAACGCCCGCCGCCGCTTTGTCTTAAAAGAACAAAATTGGCTCACGTAGGGCAGGTGTTTCTTAACGGAGCCTGTCCTCAAAAACACATATTTGACATATTCCCGCAGTTTATACACCATAATATGGGCTAATTATTTAATTAAAAAGCTCAAGAATAGTTAAGATTTGTATCTTTTTCAAAAATTTTTGCGCTCTTGAATCACCGTGCAAACAATTGACTTAGCGTAATCGAGCAAAAGCTCGCAGTTGAGTGAGAATACGATAGTGGATAGATTTTGCAACGAGTAATAAAGCAATTGTACTGACTAAGACCCACTGTCTGCTAAAATAACTTGGTTGTTTAATCTGCATTTATTCCGTCTTTGAGCCAGTCAATAGACCTTATCAACAATATCGATACATTAGCGCAGGAACTGGCGACGATTCAGCAAACAGGTTCTAAGCGAATCGCCTTGCTGGGTTCTCGTCACGTCCCAATTACGCATCAGAGTCTGATTGAGATGATGACTTATGCCCTGGTTTTATCAGGCAATCGCGTCATCACCTCAGGTGCGACCGGCACAAATTCAGCAGCGATAAAAGGAGCAATGCGAGCCGATCCAAATTTTTTGACAGTAATCTTACCGCAAAGTTTGGAGCGTCAGCCAATTGAATCGCGCCAGCAACTCGAACAAGTAATGCATCTTGTCGAAAATCCGAGTAATGATAATTTGTCGCTAGCTGAAGCCAGCTATCTGTGCAATAAGGAGATAGTCTCCCGCTGCCAGCAACTTATCTGCTTTGCCTTTCACGACAGCCGCACCTTACTACAAACTTGTGGAGAAGCCGAAGAACAGCGAAAGGTGGTGACTTTATTTTATTTTGATTGATTAGCAGCATGAAGGGAGAACCAACCATCGCGTGTTTAGTTCTCCATTCGCTCATAGTGCGTTTTGCTCTGAAGCTATTGCTGCCCGGTTATAAACAGTTAAAATCTGTTTAACGCTCGAAAGTGTACAATTGTCAACTAGAGACTTTTGGATTTAAACTTTTAAAGTTGAGCGCATTACAAATTCCCCATGACAAATGACGATTGACAATTTACAATTGCCCGTGCCGACAATTATTTTATACTCAATTGCTGCGGCTGCTGCGCTGATTTACCTACCTTTTTTAGTGGTTGGCTATGGTCGTTTTAGCGTTGGGTACGATATGTCCGCACCTCGTGCCATGTTTGATAAATTACCGACCTACGCACAACGAGCAAGTTGGGCACACCAAAACTCGTTTGAGACATTTTTAGTATTTGTGCCAGCGGCAATAATGGCTTATATAACTGGTGTAAATTCGGATGTAGCAGCGGTAAGCGCTCAAGCATTTGTAGTAGCTCGATTGCTTTACTCAATCTTCTATATTTTGAATATACCCCTTTTGCGATCGCTAATGTTTGCCATCGGCGGACTCAGTTCGGGTACGCTCTATGTTTTGAGTCTCATTCAAGTGACAAGGTAGAAGAGGGGAAAGGGGAAAAGGGAAAGGGGGAAAGGAAAAAATTAAGTTTAATTCCTAACTCCTAACTCCTAACTCCTAACTCCTAACTCCTAACTCCTAAATCCCTACTCCCTAATTTTATGGCTTCGACATATTCCTTTGACGTTGTGAGTGATTTTGACCGACAAGAATTGGTTAATGCTATAGACCAAGTAGTGCGAGATGTTACCAGTCGTTACGACCTTAAGGATACGAAAACTACTGTTGAATTGGGCGATGATACGATTACGATAAATACTGACAGTGAATTTACTTTAGATACTGTCCAAACCATCCTGCGCGAGAAAGCTGCAAAGCGCAATCTTTCGCAGAAAATATTTGATTTTGCTGGTAAAATCGAATCCGCGAGCGGTAATCGGGTTCGTCAAGAAGTTAAGCTCAAAAAAGGCATTAGTCAAGAGATTGCCAAGCAAATTTCTAAGTTGATTCGTGACGAGTTTAAGAAAATTCAAGCATCGATTCAAGGTGATGCGGTGCGGGTTAGTGCGAAAGATAAAGATGAGTTGCAAACTGTAATTGCACGATTGAAGCAAGAAGATTATCCGATGGCTTTACAGTTTACTAATTATCGTTAGCAAGGGACTAGGGAGGGGGGAATAGGGGTGCAAGAAAAGGGTTGTTTTATTCTAAGCTCTTAACTCCAAATTCTTAATTCTTAACTCCTACCTTCAATGATTATTCCCTGACCAGGTACGTATTTAACAGGCAAACCTGATTCTAATTCCCCAGGTTGCCAATCGTAAGGTTCATAGCTGCCGAGATTAGATAAGTCGCTATTTAACCATACGTCATGCTGAGGAACGAAGCATCTCAGTATACGGGTTCAACCCTATATTCTTCGTTCCGCTGCGCTTTACTCAGAATGACAATTTATACTTTCCTTGACTTTTCAAACATCCTTTAAGATTACTCTTTATCATTTAATCAGCCAACGCTCATTTCTAGAATCAAATCAAAGATATAATACGTCGCGTCTTCATAACAGCAGCGCTAGAATAAACACATAAATATTAGATGCTGTAATATTGCTATGTCTGTTGCCAAATTAGAAATTTCTCAAGATACTTCCGACGACATTAGAGAAAATGTTATTCTTCCTCCAAGTGATTTATACAGCGATGAACCTCCCTTGGAAAGCGAACTGCATCTAGAGCAAATAATGCTCTTACTCAAATGTCTAAAGTGGCTATGGCGAGATAGAACCGATTTCTATGCTGCTGGGAACCTAACGATTTATTACAGTTTAAACGAACGTAAATCGGAAGATTTTAGGGGACCAGATTTCTTTGTGGTGTTAAATACTCAACGCAAAATCCGTAGAAGCTGGACAGTTTGGCAAGAAGGCGGTAAGTATCCGAATATGATTTTAGAAACTCTATCCCCATCAACTGCAAAGACAGACAAAGATTTTAAGAAAACACTTTACCAAGATACTTTCCGTACACCAGATTATTTTTGGTTCGACCCAGAAAGTTTAGAATTTGCTGGGTTCCACTTAGTCGAAGGAAAATACGAATCTTTACAACCCAATGCTCAAGGACATTTATGGAGTCAGCAATTAGGGTTATACTTAGGGATTTATCAAGGATTATTGCGATTTTTTACACCAGAGGGGCAGTTAGTTCCAACACCTGAAGAAGTGGCAGAACAACAAGCTCAACACGCCGAACAAGAAGCTCAACGTACCGAACGATTAGCTGCTAAACTGCGAGAATTAAATATTGACCCAGATACAATTTAAATTAGCCGCTGCCAACTTAATTCATTAGTTACATCATCAAAATGCCAGCGCAGCAAATTTCTAACATTCGCATTGGTAATTTCACTCGGTAAGCCGATTGCTTGACGCGGAGAAGTAGTAGAAATTGCGATCGCATCCCCAATTTCACATATTCCCCACTTCACTAAGTTCTGCACTCCTACCAACAATGGTAATGTTGTCCCCGATAATGTCCCATCGGGTAGTCTCGCTGTCCCGTTTTTGACTTCGATTTCCCGACTATCCCAAGGGTAAATGCCATCGGGTAAACCCAAGGGTGACAATGCATCGCTAACTAGAAATAAACCCTGTTGGTAATGACTGGCACGCAGTAATATATCTAACATTGTTGGTGAAACATGTTCGCCGTCGGCAATGAACCCACACATTACCTGTGGATTAGCGATTGCAGCCCCTAACAAACCCGGTTCGCGGTGGTGTAATGGTGGCATGGCGTTAAAGGCATGTGTAACCATTGTTGCACCTGCGGCGATCGCTTGCTGTGCTTGGGCGGCTGTGGCTTGAGAATGTCCGAAACTGACGGTGATATTTAAAGAACGTAAATAGGGAATGATTTCGCCTGTGGTATCTAATTCGGGTGCGAGGGTAATAACTTTAACAATATGGGCATAATCGCCCAAAAGTCGTTTAACTTCATCGAGCGTTAGAGGTAGTAAATACTCGGCTGGATGTGCGCCGCGTTTTTGGTAGTTTAAAAATGGTCCTTCGAGGTGTACTCCTAATATTTCGGCTGTTTTTTTGCCCTGTATCGCCGAAGCTTGCTTAAATTGGGCAATAAGTTGTAGGGAACGTTGAATATTTTCAACGGAAGTTGTCACAATTGTTGGTAGAAATGCATCAACGCCACAATTCCAGAGGTAATCGCAGATTTTCGGTAGCATTTGCTTGTTTTCTTCGTTGATATTCGGAAATGCTAATCCTAATGCACCATTAATCTGTAAATCAACGCCACCTAGAGTTATCCAGTCTCCACCAACGTCAATAAGTTGTAAGTTTTTTGGTGGAACTCTTTTAAATATCGTCCCCATTCGCAAGATTCTTTTGACAATACCATCGCTTACCAATAACATCTGTAAATCTTTGTAGCCAGGTACGCGAGCGTTGATAATATCTGTAGGAGTAAGCGCGATATTTTGTATTGGTTCGCTCATAAAGAAAGGGAAATAATATTATATATTGTCCAAATTGTAAAGTGAAGAATAGTTGGGAG
>CAXTCQ010000398.1:0-6241 GCA_964242965.1 uncultured Calothrix sp.
TCCTAACTCCTAACTCCTAACTCCTAACTCCTAACTCCTAACTCCTAACTCCTAATTCCTAACTCCTAACTTCTAATTCCTAATTCCTAACTCTCTACCAACGACTGATTACTAAGTAATCTAATCAAAAGTAAAGTAGGTAAAGATATTATTTTTATGAGAAAATGCTAGGGAAATTTTTTCAAAAACCGACCGGGGAGGTAAGCGATCGCGTTCCCCCAGGTCAACATCTAGCTAGCGGTTTCCCCGTACTTACTTACGGTGCAACCCCACAAGTGAGTATTGATACATGGGAGTTCCGAGTTTGGGGTTTGGCAACACCCAAAACCTTTACTTGGGACGACTTTATGAAGTTACCCAAAAGCGAATTTACAGCCGATTTCCACTGCGTCACCCGTTGGTCAAAACTCGATGTCAAGTGGACTGGTATCAAAGTTACCGACTTTATGAAAACCATTGAAGTCGATCCCAAAGCCGTACATGTTATGGAACATTGCTACGGGGGTTACACGACAAATATCTCAATGGCTGATTTTGTGCGTGAAGAAAACTTCTTTGCCTTTGAGCTTTTTGGTGAACCAATACCAGCCGAACATGGTGGTCCAATGCGGACAGTTGTCCCCCACATTTACGCTTGGAAAAGTGCAAAGTGGATTAATGGTTTAGAATTTCTCGAACGCGAAGAACTCGGTTTTTGGGAACGTAACGGTTATCACACTCGCGGTGAACCTTGGGCAGAGGAACGCTATAGCTAGTTGTAGGTTGGGTGTAGCGATAGCGAAACCCAACAATCATGTTGGGTTACACTTCGTTCCACCCAACCTACAGCTAAATTAAATTATAACTAGCAAGAATTTTTCGACTTTTAGAATGGCAAACGGCATTACAAGTAACTAGATTAATTTTAGAAACATGCATTTCTCCAATCCTAACATTTTCTAACTCTTTAACTTTGTTCTCAAAATTTAAACTCGGTTTTTGTGTAAATCGACAAAAAGTAATATTCCCAAAAAAGATTGAATCAGAAATATATTTTTTATCATCGGCTAAACCAATAGTTTTCAAACCACTATCTAAAGTTTGAATCAATTCTCGAAAAGTTTCATTACAGTAACCAATTAATGAAACGCTAGTAGGAAAAAGTAATAATCCTTCAAGACGAAAGTTAAAAGATTTAAACTTAGGAATTATTTGATTAAAAAGCTTATCGACTTCGACTATATCGCCATCAGTAAAACGTGGAGGTTTATGCATTTTGCGAACATTTTTACTAGTGATATGCAACAAATCATTTGAATAGTAAAAATGATGGGGGTCAATTGATTTTAGTGGTTTAATAATCTTTTTTGATATTTCTGAAGCTATATTTTGGGGAACAAAAATTACTGACGTTAAACTAATTTCATCATCATTTTCATAATCGCTTTTCATTTCAACAAGACTCAATTTATTTTCAGCTTGTTTCATATCATCTTTTATCTGCTGAATAATTGCTTTTTGCTCTGCAATATAATCATTCATAAAGATTATTTTAGTGTTCATATTAGTAAAGTGGGCAATGCTCACTTTACTCGGAGATTTGGTTTTTCGTAACAGCTTATCCTAAAAGCTTTTTTAACCATCTTAATTTACCTGCATATGGAGCATATAGCAAATTTAAGTCAAAAAACGAAGGTCGATACAGCACACTTTTATAATGCGAAAAAGTATCAAAACTAGCCTTTCCATGATAGCTACCAAAACCACTATTACCTACACCCCCAAATGGTAAAGAAGGAGCAAATATTTGTTTCATTGTATCATTAATGCAAACGCCTCCCGAAGAAGTTTCTTGCAAAATACGCTTGTGCAAATTTCGATTATTAGAGAATATATATAAAGCTAATGGTTTTGGCTGCGATTTAATTTTATCTATTGCTTCATCAATATTCGTGTATTCGATAACAGGCAAAATCGGACCAAAAATTTCTGACTGCATTACTGCATCATTCCAATCCACATTATCAATTATGGTTGGTGCAATATAACATACTATCTGACTTTCCCCGCCAATAAAAATTTCACCTTTTAAAAACTGCGTCAATCGATGAAATTGCTGGCGATTAATAATTCGAGCATAATCGGAACTTTGGTAGGGATTTTCCCCGTAGAATTCCCGAATATATTTTGCAAGGCTTTTCAACAAATCCTGTTTAATATCCCGATGCACCAAAAGATAGTCAGGTGCAACGCAACTTTGACCAGCATTAAAGAATTTACCCCAAGTAATGCGACGTGCGGCAACTTCCAAATTAATATCGCAATCCACAATACAAGGACTTTTTCCGCCTAACTCTAAAGTTACAGGTGTGAGGTGTTTTGCTGCCTCTGCCATAATTATTTTACCAGTGGCAGGACTACCCGTAAAAAAGATATGGTCAAACTTTTCTTGGAGTAATAATTTATTCGTCTCTACATCACCCTCAACAACTGTAATATATTCACTTGGGAAATACTTGGAGATAAGTTCGGCAATCAGATGTGAAGTATGGGAAGCAAATTCCGAGGGTTTGATAATCGCGCAATTTCCGGCTGCGATCGCACCCACTAATGGTAATATATTTAGTTGAAATGGATAGTTCCAAGCACCAATAATTAAAACTACACCCAGCGGTTCGGAATATATCTGTCCCAATCCTGGTAATAACTGCCACGAAACAGCATTTAGTTTAGGTTTACTCCATTTTTTGATATTCTTGAGAGTATTATTAATTTCTTTAACGATAATTGCTATTTCCGAAGTGTAAGTTTCTACAATCGGCTTATTGAAATCGGCAATTAATGATTGATTTATTCCAGCCTCATTTTCAAAAATTAGCTTTTTTAAAGTTTGAAGCTGCGTTATCCGAAATGAAATATCTTTGGTTGTTTGAGTATAAAAAAAACAACGCTGTTTACTGATAATATCTGTAATTGCTAATTTCACACCCATATTTATGAGAAGATAAGCTGTTTCACATCATCGCTCGACTTTATCCAAAATTTAAGAGCTTGCCTTCCTTTATCCAGCAAAAACCCTAGCTTTTAATGCCTCTGTGTTGACTGCGGAGAATTGCTACCTTTTAATTCAGGCAATAAAATCTTTGGTTGCGATCGCGTTCGGCATCGCGCAAGCTTCGGGTCAGATATCTCTGTACTAGCATAATCGTATAAGTACGGTTTCTAATATTATCATTATATGCACATTCTATGTCGAATACCTTAGTCTCTATTTTTCTTTTATCCAGAAATATTAGGTTCGGTTTTCATCTACTAATTACCGGGAATCAATATTTGGCGATTTCAAATCAAAAATAGTATAAATTTTTGTGTAAAAAAAATTATTTTTTCTTTGACCCTTGACTCGAGTCGCATTTGTGAGCATTATATTTCCTAATGTCTTTTACTAGCTTGCGCGTTTTCCCTCAAAAATAGCGCGAACCAGCAACTTAGTAAAAATATAAACGAGTTATTTGTATTCAAGCCGCATTTGCCGCTTGAAATGACCCTCGTACATCTTGTTAGCAGGAAAAAATTCTTAAATACAGTAGTTTGCATTTACATAAGATACCGTTGGGATACGCTCGCTTTCGGCGTACCCTACCACAATCTATACTTGCAGGCTGTAGTAATTCAAAGATGAAATTCGCTGTATATTTCCTGTGTATTTTCCTGATGTATTGGTATTACTGGTATTTATGAAACAGCAACCGAAAATACTGGTCGTAGATAAAGACATACACGACCTCGAATTTCTGAATTCGTTTCTCAAAACATTAAATATTACATGCATTTGTGCAAAGGAAGGAGTAAGAACTTTAATTTTGGCACAAATGCATCAACCGAATCTAATTTTCCTAGATACGACATTAAATGATTTAAGTACTATTCAAGTCGTACATTATCTAAAACGCAACCCTGAAACATTAAAAATACCGATTATTGGTTGTAGACCTGCGAAAACGCAGCATGATATCAATAGTTTACTGATAACAGGGGTATGCGATTATATTCGCAAACCTTACGATTTTGCCAAAGTTGAGGCTATCATTAATAACTTTCTCGGTTGGGACGATTCTATAAAGGAACCTTAAGGTTTTAAAGTAATCTGTTATTTTGTTCCAAATAATCTATCTCCAGCATCTCCCAACCCTGGTACAATATAACCCATTTCGTCAAGCTTTGCATCGATTGATGCCGTGTAAACTGGTATATCGGGATGACAAGCGCAAAAATGTTCGAGTCCTTCGGGTGCAGCAAGCAAGCAAATAAACTTAATCGAGCGAGGATTAGTAGATTTTAAGCGTTCTACAGCTGCTACAGCAGAGTTACCCGTTGCTACCATCGGATCGACTATCAAAACATCGCGTTTGTCGATATCATCGGGGACTTTAAAATAATACTCGACAGGAATTAAACTTTTGGGATCGCGGTACAACCCGATATGTCCAACCCGTGCAGAAGGTATTAATTCAAGCATCCCATCTAAAATACCTTGTCCAGCACGTTGAATTGCGACGATAACTAGTTTTTTATCGGGTGCAAGGACTGGTGCATTCATTGGGGCAATTGGTGTTTGAATCAATTCGGTTTTTAACGGTAAATCCCGCGTTACTTCATACGCTAACAATAAGCTTATTTCTTTTAATAAAGTGCGAAATTTAGCCGTACTAGTTTCAGCTTTTCGCATCAAAGTTAGTTTGTGTTGAATTAATGGGTGATTGATTATGGTTACTTGATTTTTCATTAGTTAGTTAAAAGTTAGGAGTTAGGAGTTAGGAGTTAGGAGACCGTAGGTTGGGTGAAGCGACAGCGTAACCCAACAAAAACTAAATGTTGGGTTACACTTCGTTCCACCCAACCTACTGCCTACCTACTGCCTACTGACTTCTGAAAATTAAAATACTGTACCATCACTTTCGATTTGAATCGGTGAAACACCACCTGTTCGGAGTTCGACAGCAATTTTTCGTCCAGAATTCCAAGTTCCACCTTGAAGAATTTTCACAAGTGGTAAATCATCGGTACTCATGTTTAATTTTTCTCGAATAGTGGCTGCAATTTCATCTAAAAGTATTAATGTTAAAGCACGCCATTCAACAATAACGGAAGATGCAACCGAGTGAGAAACACTGAAAATATCTGGATTTTTAGCGCGAATTAGTCCTAAATCGAGACACAACCCACCATTGCGATACTCTGGCAACCCAGTGAGACTGTCTAAATCCGTAATTTTTAAACCGATTTCTTGTAACGGTTCGAGAAGCGAATAAGTTAACCATTGCGATAACTTATGAAACGGTACTAACCCATCGTCGCTAACATCGGGATGATACCAAACATCTCCTAAATTTTTGCCTGCAATTTCGAGTCTTCCCGACCAAATTTCGCTTAAACCTGATAAAACTGCATCGAAAACAGTTAGCGCACTTAGTTGGTTATTATCTGCTTTACCAATCAAGTAATTTACTAAATTTCCCGGACGGGGACTGTCCCCAAATAAATGCGGTGATGCAGTTAGGACTTTACCTAGATTTTGCAACAACTGCAATCTTCCAGGAATACCAATAAGTGGATTATCGGCACTAACTTGAAATCCTTGTATAAGTTCGCGCTCCGTAAAATTTTGTAATTTTTGGGCATCAACACCTAAAAGCTGACTTTCATCGCTGGAAAAAGCACCTTGACAAAACATTTGAAAACTAGCAACAGCCAAACCTTCGGAACGTTTAAAACTCAAATTCGTACCAGTTTCGTAATAATACCAGTTACTACCTGCACCAGCATCGAGTAACACGCTAATTATTGCCAAATCAAACTTTGCTTTTGCTTTTTCTTCTGGTTTAAATTTAGCCAAATCCCTGTCGAGTTGTTCTATGCGCGGTATACCACCTGCTTCAAAATGTCTCCAGCGACTGTGAAACGGTATTTCTAAATCTGGATAGTCTGAACGCATCACATTAATTACATAATCAGCCACACGTCCCAACTTCGTCAAATCGCAATCAAAATCACGTAATTTACCTGCAACCGCCTTGTTAAAAATTTGACTACAACGCTCGCGGATAGCAACAGGCGATCGCAAGTAAGTAAGCAGTTGCAGAGAGGTTTTACTCATTGGCAAAGAATTCTCATTACTTAAGCTCGTAACACTTGGCGTTTCCATTATTACAAATTCCTTTATCAACGCACCCGTAGGGGAAGGGGGAGAAGGGGAGAAGGG
>CAXTCQ010000399.1:0-6137 GCA_964242965.1 uncultured Calothrix sp.
GAGTAGGGGAGTAGGGAGTAGGGAGTGAAGGGATGGGGAAGTAGAGGGGGGAGCAGTAGAAGAGTATTACTTGCCTATTGTCTACTACCTATTCCCTATTCCCTCTTCCCTACTCCCCACTCCCTACTCCCCACTCCCTTCTTCTTAAATTGCGATTTCAATTAATACTTTGGCGAAAGTTAAACCTGAAACTTTTTCGCTTTCTGTAGGTGGTAGGGCAATTTTAATTTCGACGACTCTTGCATCAACGTCCGCTGCTGGGTCGGTGTTAAGTACGTCTCTTTTTCCGACTTTGCGACCGATTTCGGAAACTGTACCTTGGAGTTGTCCGTTGAATGCACCGTTGTCACTGCTGATTGTGGCTTTTTGACCGAGACGAACTCTGCCAATACTGTCTTCGGGAACTTCGGCAACTACTAACATTTCATCAGTGCGTCCAATTTCAGCGATACCGTTAGTACTCATCACTTCTCCGGGTTTAGTGTGAATTTTGATAATTTCGCCGGAAATAGGTGCTTTGATATAGCTGAGATTCAGTTGCGCTTCGGCTTTTCGCTGGTTTGCGATCGCATTACTTACCTGTGCTTGGACAATTTGTACCTGTGTCGGACTAACATCGCGCAATCTGTTAAATTTTGAGCGTTCTTCTTCGATTTGCTTTTGCAAAGTCGCAATTGTTTTACTGCGATTTACTCTGGTTTCGGTAATTTGTTGCTGTAGTGAAGCTATCGTTTTTACCTGGTTGGCGCGGGCTTCGGCTAATTGCTGCTCTAACGTCGCTACCGCTTGCCTGCGCTGTGCTTGACTTTCGGTAACTTGGCTTGAACTTGTTTCGGCACTCAATCGGCGGCGATCGCGTTCTTGCGCGGATATCGCACCTTCGCGGTATAAAGTTTCGTAGCGAGAAAAGTCAACTTCGGCATTGCGCTGTTCTGCTTGTGTTCTTGCGACTGTCGCACCCAAAGTATCGGTTTGTCCGCGCAATTCTGCTGCTAATCGGTTGACTGTTGCTTGTTGAGCAATTTGTTCACCTTTTAACTGCGCTTCTAAACGGTTAATCGCAGCCTGTTGACTTTCGCTTTCACCTTGCAATTGTGCCTGTATGCGCTGTATCACTGCATTTTGTGCTTGCAGTTCCCTCGGCGAACTCGCTTTGACATTACCTAAATTAGCACGCGACTCTAATAACTTGGCTTTCGCTTCTTCTACCGCAGCTTGACTGGTTTTAAAGCTGTCCAAAACCGCAATTACTTGGTTTTGTCTGACCCGTTCTCCCTCTTTAACCAAAAGTTGCTCCACCTTTGCGGATGCTTGGAGTCCGGATGCTGCGGATATTTGAATAACTTCACCACGCGGTTCTAAGCGTCCCAAAGCATTGACGCTGTTGGCAACTGGTTTAGTAATTGGTGCGGGTTTGTCTAATGATGTGAGTTGCTGCCATTTTGCGACAGTAAGTACTCCAGCTGTAATAAGTAGTGGTACTACAACAGCAAGACCCCAGGAAAATTCCTTTCGTTCAGGTCGTTCAGTTGTCCCTGTCTCGTCTGTCAACCTTGACATGGTATGTAGCTCGTTGGTTTAAGTTTGCGGATGGAAGTAAATAGCGAATAAACAGTTTTGGAATAAACGATTTTGAATAAACAGCGATATTCTTACTCAAACAAACACCTCAAGAGATTTAGCTGGGAATGGATAGTAAAAAAATTACTATCAAATCTAAATACCAAAACCATCATCAAAGTGCTTGTTAATTGCTGGCTAAACTTCAACGTTTAGTCAAGAATTCAAAATCAAAATTTAAGGTTTTAAACGATGCAAACTAATTTTGGTAGACTTCCTGGCAAATCAATTAACAACGGCGAAAATAATATTTCCCCTCTATTCTTATCTAGAAATTGAAGTTGTGGAGGTTTAGTAGTAACTAAATGATGCAATAATTAGTTAATCGTTAACAGTTACTGTTATCTAATACTGAGTACATTATTTTATCTAATTTTACCTAGTTGTCAACGTTTAATTATTACTTTTGTAATAGTATATTTAACCGCAATGTATTAAATAATTCATCAATATAATTATCGAATACGATATACCATGAAAATCTGTAATATACACATCTTCATTAACAATAATAGTTCTGTTTTAATAGGTAATTTGCTCATGATTAACTTTCTATAAAGCAAATTAAATATTTTCATAAAGTTGAGCAATTGCGCGTTGTTATTTTGACACGCCAATCCTAAATTATTTTTAAAGGATTTAGATCCCCAAGGGGATCTAGTTTTTCATTTAATTAGGTAAGTCAAATAAAACTGTAGTCATGTAATGTTCAGCCCAAGCAGAACCAAAGGCTTTTTCGAGGACGCGACGAGTTTTGTCGTTTTGCTGCTGTTTAGTACAGTAGTTACGCTGTCCTGCGAGAATTTCAGCGGCTTGCTGTTCGTTGACTGGAGATTCGGCTTTCGCCGAACGGCAATGTATTATCAAAAACTCCTCAACCCGTTTCAAAAACATCGTTTCTTCTTCTTGTGAAGCAGGACGAACAAACAAACAAAATTCTGAAAAAATATCACCCCATTCAGGAAGTTCGCGGGGTTGAGAAAAAGTCAAGGGTGTAAGGGATGATAGTGCTGAATTATACGATACTGGTAACACCCGTCTCAATCTAAGCGGAGAAAGGTCGGCTATAGCCGCACTAATTTGCCCCCTACCTGCAACTAAATCGCATCCAAACATCGGCAAATCGTATTCAGGACGCGGAAACATTACGCAATGTAAAATATCGAGCATGTTTCCAACTCGTGCTAGTTCGAGGTGCAGTTTTCGGAACTGGGGTGTTTGATAGCAGCGATTTTCAATAACCAACTTCTCACCCTCTAGCTTACCTTCGACATATCCTAAACCGACTGGCAAATTATAAGGCGATAAATCGAGATGCTCGTGCCAAACAGCTTCGATAGAATCAGCTAATTGGCGAATGAGTGGGTGTTGTTGCGATCGCAACGAGTTGGTAAAAGTTGTTGACATATGTTAATCCCAGATGTTATCTAGTTGCCAGTTTACAACCGCATCGGAGTGAGGAAAAGGGAAAAAGCAACGTAAATTTATAAGACAGTTCATTTCCACAACTATTACTTATTTTGTATTCTAGGTGACAGAATATTTTTGGTATTAGCCCATCCGATAAGGCTAACGCAAGGTTATGAAACTAGATTTGTATTCGTGTTTGCATGAAATGGACTGTCTTCCATTAGCCCAAAGACATAGTTTTCAGGCGTATAGTTGGGTAAAATTGCTGGAAATTCCTAATCCTTACAGCTTTGACGAAGCATTATTGCTATGCCAAATATCTAATCATGAATGGTTAGCATGGATACCCGACCACGGCGAAACTGTTTTATATACTTGGCAAATTTGTAAAACGGTTGGGAGTTAGGAGTTCTTGTGTTGGGAGTTCTTGTGTTGGGAGTTAGGAGTTCTTGTGTTGGGAGTTCTTGTGTTATTAATTAGTTTCCCCCTTACCCTTTTCCCTTTCCCCTTCCCCCTTACCCTTGGCTGCAAGCGTGATTGGGTCAATGGCTTCGAGTTCGCCATGTTTGATACTCCAGCAATTATCTGCGATCGCAAGTAAATCTCCTGCGTCGTGCGTCACTACCAACAGCGTCCAATGTTGTTTCAACTTCGCCAATAAGTTAACTAACTGCCGACGCATCGACCAATCTAACCCAGCGGTTGGTTCGTCTAACAATAATATATGTGGCTGACGAATCAGCTGTACCGCTAGTGCCAAACGTCGCTGCTGACCACCACTTAAAGCATGTGGTGCTGCTGAAAGCGACAAATGTTCAAGTCCAACTTCGCTAAGTGCTTCTTTAACTCGTTCCGAACCGATTTCTGGATGTCCCAAACGCAATTCTTCTAAAATTGTCCCTCCGCAAAAATGCCGCTCTGGAAACTGAAAAACTAATCCAGCAAGTTGCTGTATTTGTTCGGCAATTAGTTCTTGTTCGCGCCAAAACATTGAACCAGATGTAGGTTCGGCAAGTCCAGATAAAATTTCGAGTAACGTGCTTTTACCCGAACCACTCGGACCAATAATTAAACCTAGCTGCTGAGGTGCTAAATCAAGATTGACTCCTTTGAGAATTGCAGACGGGGAAGCTGTGGGGTGATAGCTGAGGTTTCTGAGATAGAGCATTTTTGCTGTGGAATTGTCAGGGGTTAGTAGTCGAGTAGTCAGCGGTCAGTGGGTAATACCTGTATAAATAACAGGGGATAAATAAGAACCGACATATGACAAAAGACAAATTATGGCATTAGCATTGTAATTATAGAAACGATGGGGAACCCGGAAAAACTAGTATAGTCAAGCAGTATAGGTAGGTTGAGCGTGACAGAAGTTGTAATCAAACACTTAGTTATTATAAGTATTTTTTAAAACTATAAAAAGGTGATAACCCTGAAAAAAACTATGAGTCAACAGTTTCAAGTTCGACAATCAATTTTGACAACAAAACTAACAAAATTTGTTAGCGCTGGCTTTGCAAGTGCGATTGTAGTTATTGCAATGCTAAACCCTGCCTTTGCTGCCGACCCATTTCGCAATACTCAACAGCGTAACATTGGCAATAATACAGAAGCAGCATTCAAAGCAATTTTTCTACAAGGCGATTATCAATCTGCCGAGCGCTTTCTTCAACAAGCGTTGACCGCCGAACCCAACGAACCCTTAGCCTATGCAATGCGAGCTTCCCTTGCTTACACAAATAAGGATTTTAGCAGCCTCGACACCTATAGCAAAAAGACCTTAGAACTCGCCGAAAAATTAATTCCCAGCGATTCATTGCGTGGCAATTTATACGCCGCCGTTGGTCATTTTTTGAACGGTGCGGTCATTCTCAGCCGCGAGGGAACAGTCAACGGTGCGCCACAGGCTTTAAGCAAACTGCGACTCGTCTACGAACACTTTGATAAAGCCGAAGCCGTATCGCCCCAAGACCCCGAACTTAACCTACTCAAAGGTTATATGGACTTGTTGCTAGCGGTAAATTTACCATTTGCAGACCCATCCCAAGCTATCCAGCGTTTAGAAAAAAACGCCGCACCCCAGTATTTAGTCGATAGAGGAATTGCGATCGCATACCGCGATTTAAAGCAATATTCCCAAGCCCTCAAGTACGCTGACAAAGCATTAAAAACGACATCAGACAACCCGGAAATATACTACCTTAAAGCCCAGATTCTGCGCGGAAAAGCCAATAAAGACAAAAATCCTGTTTTGATGCGCGAAGCTGTATCGCAGTTCGACAAAGCCCTGACTAAAAAGAAACAACTTCCATCCGGGTTAGTCAAACAAATTGAACGCGAACGCCGCAACGCCGAAAGTAGCATTAAAAACATTGGGAAATAGGGAGTGGGGAGTAGGGAGTAGGAAAGGGAAGAGGGAAGGGCAAAGGGGTAATCTCAACTCCTAACACAAGAACTCCTAATCTGGAGACGCGAAATTACCCTGCGGGAACGCTTGCGCGAACGCGTCTCTACATGGACTAACTCTCTATTCCCTTACTCTCGTACAATAGTCGAGATGACATTTGATATATAAACAGGAATGCTGGTACAGTTCCGCGAAATAAACCCTTTTGATGTTTGGATTTGGCTGAGATTTAGCACTGTCCCATCGCAGCGCGAAAAAGAATTTGTTGAAGAAGTTTTCAATTCCTGGTTTTATCTAGGTAAACTAGGTGCTTTTAATGCTGAGAACATGCAAGTTCAGGAAACTGGACTTGAACTTAGCTACATGGATTATGACCAAAGGGGTTACGATAAAAGTCTCAAAGCACTCATGCACAACATGGGTGAATTCGAGTATGAAGGACAGTGGGGAAGGTGTTGGTTTGACTTAGGTACAAGTGATGCGATCGCGCTCGATATCCTCATTAATGCCCTCACCCAACTCAGCGAAGAATACGTAGTTATTGAGCTAGTTTACATTGGCGGCGAAAATGAAGATTGGTCAGTTGAAGATAGCGACAGCCGTCCATCATTTATTTACGATAATTAGACCTACTAGAGGAAGGTATCCTATCTTGAATACCTTCAGCAAATACCAACCGATAAGGTAAACCAAACATATATAA
>CAXTCQ010000400.1:0-6102 GCA_964242965.1 uncultured Calothrix sp.
CTCTCCCCCTGCCTACTCCCTACTCCCTATTCCCTACTCCCTACCTCCTATAGAAAGATTGGCAACTTTACACAGTTTCCCCGATTGGATTGTTGAAGTGTGGGTTGAACAATTTGGTTTAGCGGAAACTGAGAAGTTGTGTGAGTGGATGAACCAAACCCCAACGATTGATTTGCGGGTGAATCGACTTCGCGTTGCGGTTGAAGAGGTAGAAAAAGCGTTTCAAGATGCGGGAGTGGAATTTGAACGCCTATCGTATTTACCGCAGGCTCTACGTTTAATTGGTAGCAATGGAGCGATTAAAGATTTACCTGGATTTAGTCAAGGTTGGTGGACTGTGCAAGATAGTAGCGCTCAATTAGTTAGCTACTTGCTCGACCCGCAACCAGAAGAAGTAATAATTGATGCATGTGCTGCACCCGGTGGAAAGACGACGCATACTGCCGAATTAATGCAGGATAAAGGGAAAATTTGGGCTTGCGATCGCACTGCTTCTCGACTTCGCAAACTCGAAGAAAATGCTAGCCGTCTGCAATTAAAATCGATTCAAGTTTGTATCGGCGACAGTCGGAATTTACCCCAATTCCAAAATACTGCCGACCGCGTTCTCATTGATGCTCCATGTTCGGGGTTAGGAACGCTAAACCGTCACGCTGATGCACGATGGCGGCAAACACCCCAAACTGTTGCAGAACTAGCAACTTTACAAAAGGAATTGATATTTCATGCATCAACATTTGTTAAACCAGGTGGAGTAATGGTATATGCGACTTGTACGCTACACCCAGCCGAAAACGAAGCAGTAATAGAGTCATTTTTAAGCGCTAATCCAACTTGGGAAATAGAACCACCAACCCCAAATTCCCCCGCAAGTATGTTTACAACACCACAAGGCTTGATAAAAGTTCTACCGCATCAACACAACATGGATGGTTTTTTTATGGTGCGCTTAAGAAAAACAAATTATTCCGAGTAAATACTATTAGTGATTGTAAAATTTCACCTATAGGTAAATTTAATTCCAGGAGGCAAATATGGTTGGCAATTCGAGTGTTAAAAACCTGGTGAAAATACTAATAGGAGCCGCTTGGATTGACGGTAAAATTCAACCCGAAGAACGCGAGTATCTGCGCCAAATTGCCCAGCAAAAAGGTGTGGCAAACGACCCAGATATCAAACCTCTATTGTACGAATTATTATCAGTACCGCCGACTGAATGTTATAACTGGGTAAGCGAATATTTAGGCTCAAGCCCAACTAATCAAGATTGCCAAAATCTAATCGAAGCCATTAGCGGCTTGATTTATAGCGACGGTGATGTTGCAACTGAAGAAGCCAGACTTTTAAGCCGATTGCAAGATTTATCCAGCGATAATGACCAAAGTAATGCAAAAGTCAATAGTATCCTCAAACAAATTCAGAAACTTTACCGTCGTTGGGTTGATGTACAAAATTGAAAAAGTTAGGAGTTAGGAAGCACATCGATGTAGAGACGCGAAATTTCGCGTCTCTGATAATTTCGCGTCTCTGAAAATTTGCGTCTCTTATTGAGTTAAGATTGATGAATTTTAACGCTTTCCACCTTACTAAAAAGCGCCCTTATAGGGAGCGAATTAGGAATTAAATTTCTTTTAGATTTTAACTCTTGTATTTTTAACTCCTAACTCTTAACTATTTAATTTCTGGTTCTCCTAACCCTGGAGTTTCTTCTTTCTCGACTTTCGGTACAACATCAGGACGTTCTTTATCTTCCCAACCTACAGGTCGCTTGGAGTTGTACCAAGCAATTGAGCCAATTGTAGTAGCCGCAATAAAACCAATTACATAAACAGCAGAAGCTGCAAAGGGAAAATGAGGTTGTTGGCTTGCAGTTCCTGCGGCTTGCATGAATAAGTACATAAGTATCTTTTCCTATTGTATGTAACGCTACTTATGACCCTATTAAAATTAAGCTTTTTTGACATCCCCCAGTAGGGAGAGAGTGAGGGAATGAGAGAGTGGGGGGAGTAGAGGAGGATAAATAATTAACTCCTAACTCCTAACACAAGAACTCCTAACACAAGAACTCCCAACTCCTAACTTATTCAACCGTCGCCGCCAGATGGACGGAGACGTTCGCGCCATGAGGGTGAACTCGACCCATTGGAACCACCCGAAGAACCAGAGGAACGCGAAGAACCCGAACCAGAGGAACGTGAAGAACCCGAAGAACCCGAAGAACCCGAACCAGAGGAATACGAACGCCGACGAGGCGATGAACCATCACCGCTTGAATCGGAACGACGGCGAGACCTGGGTGGGGAAGATGAGGACGAATCAGATTCGACTTGACGATAACGGCGACGAGGCGATCGCGTTTCAGTTGATGAGGATGACGAATTGCCCGAACTAGAATCGTTGCTGCGGTAGCTTCTGCGCCTGCGTCTTGGAGTCTCGTCTTGCTGCTGGTTATCGCTTTGGGCATAGCTTCTGCGCCGTCTTGATGAACGTTGCTCGCCACTATTGCTGTTACTATTGTCATCCGAGATTATTTGTTGACTGCGCCGTCTCCGTCTTGGAGATTCATCGCTCGAATTATCATCGTTATTTTTATCTCGGTTGGGAATAGCGCGATTAATCATTCGTCCCCCCCTAATGGGTTCGGCTTTAATGCTACCTTTACGACCTCTGAGTTTAGGCAGTTCGGGGAATTTTTCAACGGGCATTCCCTTTACGGCTTCTTCCATAAACTCGTGCCAAGTATAAGCAGCGCTACCACTACTTCCGTAAGTAGGATTGTTATTATCGTTACCCAGCCATACCCCAGTCACAACTTGGGGAATAAACCCAATAAACCACAAATCGCGGGCTTCGTCGGTTGTTCCAGTTTTACCTGCTACTGGTCGATTACCTAACTGCGCTGGTTGACCAGTGCCTGAAGTTACTACATTTCGCAGCATCCAAGTCATGATGGCGGAACTTTCTGAGTCAAGGGCGCGTTCGGGTTTAAAGTTGGGTTTCCAAATTTCTTCGCCGCGACGGTTCAGGATACGGGTAATACCGTGAACCTCATTGTGGATACCTTGAGTTGCAAAACTACCATAAGCGCTTGTCAATTCTAATAAATTGACTTCTCCAGAACCAAGTGCCAACGAATACATCGGTTTGAGTTCGGATTTAATTCCCATTTTGTAGGCTAGTTCGATGGTGGGATTGAATCCTACCTTCATTAATATGCGGACGGCAACAATGTTGACGGACTTCATTAAGGCTGTTTGCATATCCAGCGAACCTCGGTAGCCTTTATCGAAGTTCTTGGGTTCGTAACCATCGATAACTAATGGAGAGTCTTGGAACTCTTGGTAAGGACTCATCCCAGTTGCGATCGCAGTTGCGTAAACAAACCCCTTGAAGGTGGAACCGGGTTGACGCTGTGCTTGGGTAACGCGGTTGAATTGGTATTTCCCAAATTCTTTACCGCCTACCATTGCCTTAATTTGCCCACTACGTGTGTCTATTGATACCAAGGAAGCTTGTTTGAAGTTCTCCCAACGTCCTTGATTTCGCAGGGTTTTTGCCACCGCTTTTTCTGCTGCTGCTTGCCAAGTTGGATTTAAGCTTGTTTCCACAGTCAACCCGCCGGCTTCGATGACTTCTGGGGAGACGTACTTGGGGAGTTCTTTTTGGATAAAACTAGTAAAATATGGGGCTTGGACTTCTAAGCGTTTGGGCAAGCTGGATTTGATTGTTAGCGGTTCCTCGACTGCGGCTTGTTTTTCGGCTGCGGTAATAACACGATCTTCGAGCATTCGCTGCAAAACCAGGTTGCGTCGCTGTTTGGCAGCTTCGGGGTTTTTGTCAGGTGCGTAAATGCTGGGTGCGGGTGCAAGTCCGGCGATTGTCGCCATTTCTGCCAAGGTCAACTCTTTAGCTGGCTTGCTGAAGTATACCCACGATGCATCGGCAACACCATAAGCACCAGAACCCAAATACACCAAATTTAGGTAACGTTCGAGAATCTTGTCTTTGGTGAGTTCGCGCTCCATTTTTTGCGCTAGTCGTGCTTCTTTGACTTTGCGTAAAATGCTTTTTTCTTGTTTAAGGAAAAGAATTCGCGCTAGCTGCTGAGTGATGGTACTACCACCCTCGACCACATTATGCTGCCGTATGTTATTTACAGCTGCGCGAATAATTCCTTGGGCATCGACACCTTTATGCTTGGCAAACCTACGGTCTTCGGAAGCAATAAAGGCTTTTTTTAAGTTATCAGGGATTTCCGATATTGCTAATTGTTCGCGTGTCGCTGGTCCTGACTGCTGTAAAATAGTGCCGTCAACAGCTTTAATTGTTAGCGTTTGCTCGCGGGCAATACTATTTATCTCCGCAGTTTTAGGCAAACCTTTATCAATTGACCCAACCGTGTAAGCAAGTGCTAAAGCACCACCACCCAAACCTAAACCCGCCAAAAACCAATAACGCCGATATAAAGGTTTAGGACTACCGGGAAGGAAAGCAAGTACCGTTGATGATACCCTACCAATCTTATTGAGTATCTGATTGCCTTTCTTCAACTTCGTCGGTGGTGGTTCGGTCATTAACCCATTTGTTAATTCCCGATCCTCCACATCGCCAGGTGGCGATGTGGAGTCATCTTTTGGTACGTTACTCAATTTAGTCGATTTATCCCTGAACCAAGAGGTAAGCTTCACCACGTTAGTCCCTCATACCCAGCAGTTGAATAAGTAGTATTACTAAAAGTTCCAATTGCAGCCCAACGTTTCCTGTATAACATTCTATTCGTCTTTAAATAAATCTACTGTTAATACCTACTTTTTTGTCATTTTTTTTATAAAATTTCGTAAAATGAAATACGTTATTTTGACTATTTTTGAAATTAAAGGCGCTTCGATAAAATCTCAAGCATTTTAGCAGTAAATTTATAAATGTTTACGCTGTTATGGACACTTTTTTTGCTCGTAATCCACTGCTCCCTGTAGGAGTGGTTAGCGCCATTGGACTCGGAAGTAATCTAGGTGATTCGCTTTTAATTTTAGAAGCAGCGATTGAAACTCTAGTCCAAACGTCGGGAATCAAACTCTTAGCTAAATCGAACTGGTATCGCACCAAACCCATCGGACCACCGCAACCTGATTACTTAAATGGTTGCGTCATCGTGCAAGTGGAAATGATACCAGAATTGTTGTTAGAAAGATTGTTAAAAATTGAAAACAAATTTGGGCGCGTCCGTAACGAACGCTGGGGAGCTCGAACTCTCGATTTAGATATATTATTATATGGCAGCCAAGTTATCGATACACCCAAGTTACAAGTCCCCCATCCCCGGATGTGCGATCGCGCTTTTGTACTAGTACCCTTGGCAGAAATTGCTCCCGATTGGGTCGAACCAGTTTCCGGATTTGCGATTAAAGAGCTGGTTAAAGATGTAGACTGTTCTGAAGTACGCCTGTTTAAAGGCAATTAATTTTACCAACATCAAAGCAGATTCAGGCTGGTGAAATCCCCAGCAAATATCTGTATTTGTTTTCATAAATAAATCGCAATATGCCATTAGGTAGAGAATTACCGCAACTACTAAAGCAACGCTTATTCTTCAAAGGACGCAAGTTCAATTTTGAAGTAAATCGTTTGCGTTTACCGAATAAATCCGAAGGGGAATGGGAATGCATTCGTCACCCTGGTGGCGCATTGGCAGTGCCAGTGACACCAGAGGGTAAACTTATACTTGTGCGGCAATACCGTTTTGCCGTTGGAGGTAGAGTTATAGAGTTTCCCGCTGGCACTGTCGAAGTCAACGAAGACCCGCTCGAAACAATTGAGCGCGAAATCCAAGAAGAAACCGGATATCGTGCCCAAAAATGGGACAAACTGGGGGAATTTCTGCTTGCTCCTGGTTATTCGGATGAAATTATTTATGCATTCATTGCTCAAGATTTAGAAAAGCTTGACGAACCACCCATACAAGACGAAGACGAGGATATCGAAGTCTTATTTTGGACTCCCGAACAGATGGAGAAAGCAATTATGGACGGGGAACCGATTGATGCTAAATCGATTTCAAGCTTCTTCTTAGCGCGTCCGTTTTTAGAGGGGAAGGGGTAAAGG
>CAXTCQ010000401.1:0-6044 GCA_964242965.1 uncultured Calothrix sp.
CCCTTGTCTCCCACCCCCTCCACTCCCCTAGCCAGAGGTTCGGCACGTTCGATTAACTCGGTTGATTTATATCAGTTAGTCAAAGAACAGGCTCATTTATTACATCGTTTCGGCGGACATCCATTTGCTGCGGGGTTGAGTTTGCCTGCGGAAAATATACCTTTGTTTACAGAAGCTATTAACCAGCAGCTGCGGCGAACTTTAGGTACTGTATCGCTTGTACCAACAGTACAAGCGGATATTACTGTCACAGTTGTAGATTTGGGGAAAGATTTATTTTTAGAGTTGAAAATTCTCGAACCATGCGGAATGGGAAATCCCGTACCCAAATTATTGATTCAAAATTGCTGGTTTGAAAATGCTTGGCATCGCAACCAGCAAGACTCGCAGGGTAAAAAAATTCAATACATTAAAACTGACTTTGATATCCGCGACGAATCGTGTCAAAGTCCCTTTCCTGGGGTGTGGTGGGGACATTATAAAGATGAATTACCTGTAGGAAGATGCGATTGTATTGCCGAACTTGACTACAACACCTTTAAAAAACGCTATGAAATTCGATTAGTTGCAGTGCGCGAAAGTGCAAATTCGATATATAGAAGCCAAAATAGTTTTTCGGCAACACCTGCATTCGATTGGCGCAATTTGAAGTGCGAGGAATATTTAGCACTAAATGCTCAACAAACAGCGCTTTTAATCAAAGATTGTCCGACAAGTTGGGATGAAATGCGGATATGGATCAAGCGATCGCATAGTCTCAATCAACCACTAGGTTTAGCTTGGTCTAAACCGAAACATCAACTCCCGCAGGAAGTTTGGCGAAATCTTGCTGGACTTGCTAAATACCTCAATCGCACTCAAAAACCAGTTACTCGGATTCAATTGTTAGAGAAACTTGGTATTAGCGACCAAAGTTTATTTTTAGGGATGAAAGCTTTACGCTATCTAGGTTTGAAGGCAACGAGGCAAGATAATATATTGGTTTTTATCCAATCTGAATCAGAGATTGACCAAAAGAAAGCACAGACAGCAGTGGAAAAATTTTTATTTGCAATTCAAGAAGAACAATTTCAACGCGATTATTTCACCGAAATACCTCTGCCAACAATTCTTGCAATTCTCGACTTTGGGAGATAGTAGCACGGTAGCGTAATTCACAAGTAGGTAGGCAAAATTATTTATATATCTTATTTTCCTATTTGCTTTACTGAATACAAAATACAGAATTCAGAAATGTATAATTAATTTTCCTCCAGACACTTAGAAATCGAAAAAAATTTATGCAATTTCCCCCTACTCCCTACTCCCTATCTCCTACTCCTCAATTCTCCCCTGACGTTCGCATTTAAAACCCCGTTGTCTCCAAGCTTGAATATCTACATCTACAAGTCTGATAACATCCGAGCATTGCGGCTTAATTATATGGCTCAATCCTGCCCAAAATATGCTGCGCGTGATATCTACTGCTGTTTTAATCCGAGATTCTTGATTTCCAGGCACACCTTGCTCGGTTATAATGTCAGGTTCAACCCAAATACCATTTCCTCCTAAAATAATTTGTGCTATCCATTGCGCTCGCGGTAAATGCGTACTAGAAGTAATTAGTTTAACTTTATGCACTCCCCATTTACGTAGAATTGGTAAGCTGTAATAAAAATTTTCAAAAGTCGAATTTGCACATTTTTCCAACCAAACATTGTTTAAATTGACGGTTTGACGCTCAAAAATTGTCAAAATACAAGGGTCTGGCGAACCTCTAGAAATTAAAACCGGAATTTGGAGATTTTCTCTTGCTAGTTGGGAAGCATAAATTTCGCGTTGAATGCTACCACCAAGCACAAAAATGGCATCAACTGGCTTGGAAGATGCATAAATTAAGGCTATAGTGTTAAAAACCAGCCAACTACTAAGGAGTAAGCATAATCCAAAGGTGAGTCTAGGTATAAACTGCCACCTTGAGCGCTGATTTCTACGATTTGCTACTAGTGGAAAAAATGTAAATTTTCGTCTCATTGCATAGCTCTACTAAATAAAATTTCTTAAGGACGCGAAACGCTACAAATAGCTGATTCAAGTGCTATCGTAGATGAAAATTGGCTGCAAGAAGACACTGAAAAAAGTGTCACATCTTCGCCGTTTACTTCCGGAGGAAATTGGCTGAAACAAGGATACATGTTATATAAGTCACGAAAATTTTTCCAGTATGATTTTTCAGCATCGTTCTCAACATAAATATCAGGTTAAGAATCGCTGAGACAACTATAAAGACTTAAATCAGTTATCAAACGAAGCTGATTGTTAAACTGCCAATAACACAATTATTCCAGCTCATATACATGAACCAATCTGCGAAACGCTACTCGCCACTACAAGCAGCTATGATTGGTGGAGCGATCGCCTCCACAGCTTTATCCTTTGTATTTGGTCCAGCTTGGTGTCGCTCTGTCCGTGCCGCTTTGCAAGATAGTCCCAAAGCTATTGTTGACCAAGTATGGCAACTTGTAAACCGCGAGTATGTAGATGGCAAATTTAATCAACAAAATTGGCAATCAATTCGCCAAGATTTGTTGAGCAAAAATTATAGTTCGCGTGAAGAAGCTTACATCGCCGTCCGCGAAGCCTTAAAGAAATTAGGCGACCCGTATACGCGGTTTATGGACCCGAAACAGTATGAAGCCCTAACTAGCCAAACCAGCGGCGAAGTTTCGGGAATTGGTATCCGGATGGAATTGAATGAAAAAACGAAGCGTCTCACCGTAGTGGAAGCTATCGAAAATTCGCCAGCACTGAAAGCTGGAGTCAAAGCTGGCGACCAAATTTTGGCAATCGATGGCAAACCCACACAAGGTTTGAAGGTTGAAGATGCCTCAAAGTTGATTCGCGGTAAAGCGGGTAGTGCTATCGCATTACGACTGCGACGCGGGCAAAGTGATTTTGACCTGAAACTAACTAGGGCAACGATTGAAGTCCCTACAGTTACTTCTGTCTTGCGAATTGAAGGTAACAAGCGTGTTGGCTATATCCGTTTGCGCGAGTTTAGTTCGCACGCAGCAGACCAAATGCGTAGGGCTATCCGCGATTTAGGCACTAAAGGAGCCGATAGCTACGTGTTAGATTTGCGTGGAAATCCTGGTGGGTTACTGCAATCTAGTATCGAAATTGCTCGAATGTGGATGGATAACGGTTCGATAGTTCGGACAGTAGACCGCGAGGGAGTTAGCGATGAAACCTTTAAAGCCAACCGCACGGCACTAACAAAACTTCCTTTGGCTGTATTGATTGATGGCAATTCTGCCAGCGCTAGTGAAATTCTAACTGGGGCACTCAAAGATAACAAGCGGGCTGTTGTTGTTGGTAGCAAAAGCTTTGGTAAAGCCTTAGTGCAGTCGGTACACGAACTTGCAGATGGTTCGGGCGTGGCAATTACGATTGCCCACTACTACACTCCACAAGGAACCGACATCAACCATAAGGGAATTGTTCCCGATGTCAAGATCGATTTAACTGAGGCACAGCAGCGGCAGTTAGCGACAAATCCCGATTTATTGGGTACACAAAATGACCCGCAGTATGCACGGGCATTGTCGTTGTTATCTAACAATCGCTTTGCTCAACCGACTGTACAACCATCGACATCGCAACAACAACAACCGACGACCATTCGCGGATCGGTTCCTACAGCACCAAGCGCTATCGATTTAAGGTAGCAAGCGGTAGAGACTAGTAGTAGTCTGAAAATTTTCTGCTGTATGAAAACATTATCCGTCTACTGATTTAGGATTTTGATCTGGGAATACTATTTAGTAAACCCATATTCAAAATCCTAATTTTTATGACCTATAAACAATTTGATACAACAACTACCAATACTTTCTTACCAAAAGTATCGGTAATTGTGCCCATTTATAATGGCGAAGCCGATTTATCGGAGCTAATCGCGTGCTTTTTGTCACAAACTTATCCGAAAGAACAAGTTGAGTATTTGCTGGTAGATAATAACAGCAGCGATCGCACGCTTGCTTGTCTAAAAACCGCAGCCGAACATAGCCCGATTGAAATCCGTCCTTTAAGCGAAGCCAAAATTCAAAGTTCTTACGCCGCCCGCAACACTGGAATTCGTGCCGCTGTCGGCGAAATTTTAGCGTTTACCGATGCTGACTGCCGACCGCAACCGCAGTGGTTACATACATTAATTCAACCTTTTGTCAATCCATCGGTCGCGCTAGTTGCAGGAGAAGTCGCATCTTTTCCTGGCGAAAGCTTGCTCGAACGATTTGCCGACCGTCAAGACACGCTATCGCAAAAGCATACTCTCGCACATAAGTTTTGCCCTTACGGTCAAACTGCAAATTTAGCAATTCGCCGCATCGCTTTTGAAAAAGCAGGTTTATTTCGTCCCTACTTAACTACAGGTGGCGATGCCGATATTTGCTGGCGGATTGGGCGCGAACAGATCGGGAGCTTAGAATTTGCCCCCACTGCGATTGTTAAACACCGTCATCGTACTACTTTTGCGGAATTAGCTAGTCAATGGCGACGCTATGGGCGTTCTAATCGCTATTTACACGAATTACATGGCATTGATTTAATGCGGGCGATTACAATCCAAGAATGCGTTTATAGTTTGGGACGTTGGTTATTCAAAGAAATTCCCAAGTTAAGTACCAGTGTCATACAAGGTAAAGCTAATATTATTGATTTGTTGACAACACCAATTGGATTATTCACAGCTAGGGCACGTTACTCTGGGCAAATGGAAGCCCAATTAAGCGAAAACGCGAAAATTATCGATCGGCTTTGAGAAGGCTCCCTACAAAACTAGCTGACTGTAGTCAAATTCCGCTAAATTGGAAAATAAAGAAGGGAAAGGATAAAATTCGATGTCAGCACAATTGTTACTGGTAGATGACGAACCAGGGTTGCGGGAAGCCGTCAAAGATTACTTGCAAGATAGCGGCTTCAACGTTCAAGTTGCCAGTAACGCCCGCGAGGGATGGGATTTAATGCAACTTAATATACCCGACTTGGTAATATCGGATGTGATGATGCCCCAAGTGGATGGGTATCAATTTCTCAAGCAACTACGCGATGATGCTCGCTTCAAAACTTTGCCAGTAGTATTTTTGACTGCGAAAGGAATGACAGGCGATCGCATCCAAGGGTATCAAGCTGGGGTCGATGCCTACTTACCTAAACCATTCGATCCAGATGAGTTGGTGGCAATAGTCGAAAACTTATTAAATCGAAAAGCAGCAAATACTCAAAGTGCTGGTGAAGAAGGGGAAACGCCTGATATCGCCGAACTTGCCAAACAAATCGCCCAAATCAAAGCCTTGTTGACGCAGAAAAATGCTCTAGCGCAATCTCCCGCACCATTTAACATCGATTTAACTCCCAGAGAACAAAGTGTTTTAAATCTGGTTGCTGAAGGGTTGATGAATAAAGAAATTGCCCGCCGTCTAGAAACCAGCGTCCGCAACGTTGAAAAGTATGTCAGTCGTCTTTTTAGCAAAACAGGCACAAATAGCCGTACTGAATTAGTCCGTTTCGCCCTCGAACACGGTTTAGCGAAATAAATAACTGTTTTTTTCAATAGAAACTTAAAAAACCCGATTTTTGAATAAATCGGGTTTTTTATGACCTAATGATATGCATTACTAAAACTTGAACAGCACCTACTTAGAGGCACTCTTGACCTGTGCCCGAACGAACGGCACATTAAAACTAGATATCAATAAGTAAGCATGATATTCGACAAACTGCCTAAAATATTTGATGTATCGGATCGGTTTGGGACAAAGCTATTGGCTAAAAATTCCTTGTCGATCGGAGTCAAAAATATATTGAATAGAACAAATTACCCTGAGATTCAAAAATCTGTCAACCTCAACCCCAATCTTGGAACACAAGGTATGACTTTATTAGTAGGCACCCAATCAGATTTCGTAGTGCAATGGGTAAGGGCTACTGTAAACGCGACGACTTCCCGGAGATATAGCAACCGCCAAGGCGGTTAGGGTATAGACTAGAAGTAGCCCCTTTTC
>CAXTCQ010000402.1:0-6033 GCA_964242965.1 uncultured Calothrix sp.
GTGCGCTTTGCGCTTAGAATCTCATGTTACGAGCGTAGTCTAATTGCTCGCGCACCAAGGTAATCTTCGACTGCGGTAAAGTTTGAGATGCTTCCTTCGTCAGCATGACAGTTTACTATATAGTTCTTGACTACGGCAAAGTTTGAGATGCTTCCTTCGTCAGCATGACAGTTTAGCGTTTTGTCATTCTGAGCGAAGCGTTCGCGTAGCGTGCGCTTTGCGCTTAGAATCTCATGTTACGAGCGTAGTCTAATTGCTCGCGCACCAAGGTAATCTTCGACTGCGGTAAAGTTTGAGATGCTTCCTTCGTCAGCATGACAGTTTACTATATAGTTCTTGACTACGGCAAAGTTTGAGATGCTTCCTTCGTCAGCATGACAGTTTAGCGTTTTGTCATTCTGAGCGAAGCGTTCGCGTAGCGTGCGCTTTGCGCTTAAAATCTCATGTTACGAGCGTAGTTACAAATGCTTTGGTATTAAATTTATTTCACAAAGAGTGCGAGAACCTTTATAGCTGGCTTCTGCAAATAAATTTTTAACTAGACATGCATAAACCTTTAATCCTTACCACTATCAAAAATCAGAAGACGAAAAACAAGTCGAAAACGCCGCGAGCTAACTCAGGCGAATAAAGACACAAACCCAAACCAAAACTATTTTATAAGGTAAAAAAAATGATTGTAGTCATCAAATCTGGAACTCCCGCAACTGAAATTGAGCAAATTATCCAAGAACTGCATCAAAGAGGGGTAACAGTCGAGAAAATTGTTGGTAAATTCAAAGTTGTAATTGGTTTAGTCGGTGATACAGCTAGTATTACTCCGGAAAGTATTCATCAAATCAGCCCTTTTATTGAGCAAGTTACCCGCGTCAAACAACCTTTTAAACGAGCTTCCTTAGAATTTCGCTACGGTGAACCAACTGATGTAGTGGTATCAACTCCCAACGGTTTGGTAACTTTTGGTCAAAATCAGCCTTTAGTTGTCGTCGCTGGTCCTTGTGCGGTGGAAAATGAAGAAATGATTGTGGCAACAGCGCAGGTTGTCAAAGCCGCAGGCGCACAATTCTTTCGAGGAGGAGCTTACAAGCCTCGTAGTTCGCCTTATGCCTTCCAGGGACATGGAGAAAGTGCTTTACACTTGTTAGAAAAAGCACGCGAAGCTACAGGTTTAGGTATTATCACTGAAGTTATGGATACGGCTGATTTAGATAAGGTAGCCGAAGTCGCTGATATCATGCAAATTGGCGCTCGCAATATGCAGAACTTCTCACTGTTAAAGAAAGCAGGGGCTACAGGTAAACCAATTTTGCTCAAGCGCGGGATGTCGGCAACAATTGAAGAATGGTTGATGGCAGCTGAATATATTCTCGCAACTGGGAACCCGAATGTGATTTTGTGCGAACGCGGAATTCGCAGCTTTGACAAACAGTATACAAGAAATACTTTAGATTTATCGGCGATACCTGTATTGCGATCGCTTACCCATTTGCCAATTATGATTGACCCCAGTCATGCTACTGGCTACTCTCAGTATGTACCCACAATGGCAAAAGCGGCTATAGCAGCCGGTACAGATTCGCTGATGATTGAAGTTCATCCCAACCCTGCCAAAGCACTTTGCGATGGACCTCAGTCTCTTACACCTGGAGATTTTCTCTCACTCATGCAAGAAATTGCTCCTCTTGCTCAATATTTCGGACGCGGTACTAAATCATTCGCAACACCACATCCCACTAGCAAAACTTCCTTGGCAGTGGCTGTATGAAGCAATTTTGCTAGCAATATTTGTCTCTAAAAATGAAATCCGCTGTCTCAACGAAAATTTTGTCTAATTTGGCTGAAAATAATCAAAAACCCGGTTTCACAGTGAAACCGGGTTTTTGATGAGATTTTAGATTTGAATGCAAGCAAAATCCAAAACTATTTCGGTCCCAAACCTACAGTACCAGCATAAACTGCTCTTTCTCCCAACTCATCTTCAATCCGCAACAAGCGATTATATTTAGCAACTCGTTCGCTACGACATAGCGAACCAGTTTTAATTTGTCCGGCACGAGTTGCAACAGCTAAATCGGCAATTGTGGTATCTTCAGTTTCACCCGACCGATGACTAATCACCGAACGAAACCCGTTGCGATTAGCTAATTCGATTGTTTCCAAAGTTTCCGTTAACGAACCAATTTGATTGAGTTTAATCAGAATTGCATTAGCTGATTTTTGCTCGATACCTGTTTGTAAACGTGTGGCATTGGTAACGAACAAATCATCGCCAACTAACTGCACTTTGTTGCCAATTTTGGTTGTCAGTGCTTGCCAATTCTGCCAATCTTCCTCATGCAACCCATCTTCGATTGACACAATCGGATATTGACTCGCTAACTGTGCCATATAATCGATAAATTCACTTGGAGAATGGGGTTTGCCGTCGTAGACATATTGCCCATCTTTGTAAAACTCGCTAGCAGCAACGTCCAAAGCTAAAGCCACTTCTTGACCGGGTTTGTAACCAGCTTTTTCAATTGCCGCTACCAGCAGTTCCAAAGCGACTTGGTTCGATTCCAAATTTGGTGCAAAACCACCTTCATCACCCACACCAGTTAATAACCCTTTATCATCAAGCACCTTCGCTAGGGTCGCAAACACTTCCGCACCCCAACGCAGTGCTTCGCGGAACGAAGACGCACCAATAGGGACAATCATAAACTCTTGGAAATCGACGTTATTTGATGCATGGGCACCCCCGTTAATTACATTCATCAAGGGGACGGGTAGCAAATTCGATAAGGGACTACCCAAATAGCGGTAGAGGGGAAGTTGTAAAGCCTCCGCACCTGCCTTTGCCGCAGCCAAGGACACCGCCAAAATTGCATTTGCACCCAAATTCGCTTTATTGGGCGAACCATCGATGCTAATCATGGTTTTATCGAGGAGTTCTTGATTGAGAACATCCAGGTTTATTAGTTTAGGTGCGATCGCATCTCTAACATTTTGCACTGCTTTGAGTACGCCCTTGCCGCCATAACGGTTTTTTTCGCCATCTCGTAGTTCGTGCGCTTCAAAAGAACCAGTGGAAGCACCGCTAGGAACCTGCGCTAGTCCGATTGCACCATTGAATAAATGTACTTCCGCTTCAATAGTTGGTTTACCCCGCGAGTCAAGAATTTCGCGTGCAACAATTGCCTCAATTGCAGTATCAATCATCTGTTTATGTCCTTTCTACAAATGCGTTATAGACGCTTACAGTAAACATTTCCAGGCAGCCCAACAATTTAGCATAGGATTTTGTGGGACTCTGCGGACTGAGATTAAGGAATGTTTTAAGCAAATTAATCGAAGGGAGGAGTTAGGAGTTAGGAGTTAAGAGTTAGGAGTTATAAATATTAACCTTTAATGCTCCCATCTATTCTCTCTTCACCCTGCTTGTTTTTATTCCCCACCCTTCACCTTTACCCTTTCCCCCCTTCCCCTAGATAACGAAAATGAGTCAAAATCAATCGAAAAATCACCCTTCATCAACGAAAGTTCCACCCGGTTATCTCAATATCATGGGTTATGTCGATGCGTCGGAGGTAAATGGACCTGGTGCGCGTGCTGTTATCTGGGTACAAGGGTGTATGCGCGAGTGTCCGGGTTGCTTTAATGTCGAGTCGTGGTCGTTTGAACCCAATCAAGTTATCTCGATTGATGGTCTTGCCGAGAAAATCCTTAGCGACTCGCGCAACCAAGGGGTAACGTTTTCTGGTGGGGAACCGTTTTGGCAAGCTGCAACCCTGGCAAATCTTGCCCGTCGAGTTAAAGCGGCTGGATTAAATGTGATGTCGTTTAGCGGCTTTACTTTAGAACAACTCCAATCTGATTATGCACCAGATGGAGCCGAAGACTTGTTAGGACAACTTGATATCTTGGTTGATGGTGCTTATGTTGAATCTTTGGCGATTAATTCCCCAAATTCGCCTGTTTCTTCGAGCAATCAGCGGGTACATGTGTTTAATCCTGCTTTGCAAAACCAGATTAATTGGGCTAGCGACCAAATTGAGGTGCATATTTTTAAGGATGGTAGCCGTTTGATTACTGGTTATCGTGGGGGGTTAGAGTTGACTACCGATAGTGTTGAGTAATACAGCAGAATTCAGGATTAAGCAGTCAGGAGTTAGATTTTATAACGCACCATAATATAATAGATGGTGCGTTAGGCTTACGGCATAACGCACCCTACGTATATTTCAAAAATCAAACCAAATTTGTAAATCATGTTGGGTTTTGTTTCATCCCGAAGGAGAGGCAAGCTACAACCGCTTATAAAAATCTAGGTAAACCTAGACCAAAGTCCACGGTATAACTTTACGTCAAAAACTATTAGCGCTCTCGCTTGGATGTTGCTCGGTTTTGCAACTCAACAACATCCTTGACCAATAGTCCCCAGTTAGAGACACCAAAATAACTATGCCGAGACTTAATTATTCCAATGTTTTGACGGATCAAATTATTTAGTTTTGTCCACCCACTCCATATGTGTTTTCTAGACTTCACGTCTAGATAAGCTTGCACGGAGTGCGGTAATCTTTCAGATAAATTCATTTCTTATGATGAATATTAAATCTGACTAATTGCCAATTATTTTTACGAGTTTTTAAATCGCAACTTAAGGGAAGCACGCATCCCGATCTAGAATATATCCAGTTCTTTTTAGAATAGAACAGGGATGCCTGTTTGATTTTTTTAAGTTGTTTCTCTAGCCAGGAAAGAGCGCTTTTTAGTTTACCTGACAATTGTTTAATATGTCTAGTTCTACATTCTTTAGCCGAATCTAACTTACATGACGCAATTGTAATTACTCCGTTAGCATGACGCTTATTAATTCCATATTTAGCCTGTAAGTGGCTATTGAACTGAGATTTATTGAAACTTTCGGGAGATTGCAATTTCTCAATAGTTTCGCAAACAGCATTTTTATATATGGGGGAAAAAGCATTTAGAAATAACTCGAACTCACTAAATCCAACTACTGTCATTTCTTCTAATGGAGTAGGGAGTCCTTTAACATAGGTAAGAGTTGACATAATGCTCTATGAATGTTTGGGTTTCGACCTGACCAAATATTACTCAATATTTGCATGAAAGTCAATCATCTTAACAAAAATTTCCAGATTTTGGATGATTATGGCTACGATTTCCATACAATAAATAAAGGAGAAAACAATGATAATGGACAATACATCCTGGGGGCTAAATCTTCCTTAAAACTAGTACCTTCCTCTTAATTGAGAATTACCACTTCTACACCAAAGCGTTCTTCTCCCCCAACCGAAGTGCGCGTATCAATGCTTACACATGAATATTTGTACAGCTTTACCAATTGAAACTAATCTACCAGATGTTTCAAGGCGCGAATCTTGTACAAAAATCTCGGTTAATATAGAAATCAGGGTGTCAGTTGGCAACCCAACCTTCAATTTTAAAAAATAATTTTGGATTGCTATAATCCCGTAGATTGGGAGTTAAGACAATGACGACTGCGAATCAGATGGGAATTATTACTATTACAATTACAGTTACAAATTTAGTCGATGAAATTTTAGCCGAACGCGGTTTTATTCCTAACGAGCAAGTGCGCTCAATTACCTTAAATAACGTTTTGGTGGATACAGGTGCAACTCGTCTGTGTTTACCAGCAGATATTATTAATCAATTAGGTTTGCCACTTTCCGGAGAAATTGAAGTTAAAACTGCTGCGGGTGTAATAAAAGCTCGTCTTTTTAAGCGAGTAACTTTAACAGTAGAAGGTAGAAAAGGTGAATTTACATGTGTTGAATTACCTGGAGGAGAAGATGCGCTTCTTGGTGTAATTCCAATGGAAGAATTAGGATTACAGCCTGATGTAATTAATCAGCGACTAATTCTACTTCCAGAAACGGGTAAAAATACATATCATCTAATTTTATAATTTTTTAGCCATTAAATATTCATAGGACTTACACATTTTAACGAAAAACTGTCATTTTTAAACTCTTACCCATCCCCCCACCTCCCCCT
>CAXTCQ010000403.1:0-6019 GCA_964242965.1 uncultured Calothrix sp.
CACCTCCCCCTCGGACCCTACTCCCTACTCCCTAACGCCACATGCGACAACGGGCGGAACCCCCGCAACGCAGTGGCTCCTCCCTACTCACTACCTCTCCCTTCCCGAACGTATCAACTCCCGTCCGCTTCCTCCTGTGGAAGTTGTGGATATGCGGCAGGAATTACAGCAAGGTAACAAATCGCTGTTTAGTCGTTCGCTGCAAGATGCGTTGATTGAACTTCAGGAAAGAAAGCAACAAGGTATCTTATTTATCCACCGTCGCGGACACAGTACCTTTGTTTCTTGCCGCAGTTGCGGATACGTAATGGATTGCCCGCACTGCGATGTGTCGCTTTCTTATCACCAAGTAGAAGAAGGCGCACCGCAACTATTACGCTGTCATTATTGCAACTATGTTAACTCGCATCCCCGTAATTGCCCGGAATGCGGTTCGCCTTACTTCAAGTTTTTTGGTAGCGGTACGCAACGAGTCGGGCAGGAATTAGCGCGGGAGTTCCCCGAATTGCGTGTAATTCGATTTGATAGCGACACCACGCGCACCAAAGGGTCACATCGCAACCTGTTAACAAAGTTTGTAAACGGTGAAGCTGATATTTTGCTAGGTACGCAAATGCTGACTAAAGGTTTGGATTTACCGCAGGTGACGCTAGTAGGGGTTATTGCTGCCGATGGTTTGCTGCACTTATCCGATTATCGTGCTAGCGAACGCGCATTTCAAACCTTGACGCAGGTGGCTGGACGTGCTGGACGCGGTGAAGACCCAGGTCGTGTAATTTTACAAACATATACACCCGAACATCCCGTAATTAATGCAGCGTGCCGTCACGATTACGCCAAGTTTACAAATTCGGAATTGGAACAGCGACAAGCACTTAATTATCCACCTTACGGCAGGTTGATTTTGCTGCGCTTGAGTAGCATAAATGCAACAGAAGTTGCAAATGCAGCGGAAATGATAGCCGTATTTCTGCGGAGTTGGGAAGGCTACGATATACTCGGTCCCGCACCTGCAAGTGTGATGCGGGTTGCAAATCGCTTTCGCTGGCAGATACTGTTGAAGTTTGCCCAGGACACGTTGCCGCAGTTACCCGATTGGGAAAATGTCCGCGAAATTTGTCCGGACTCGGTAAGTTTGACGATTGACGTTGACCCGATGAATATGATTTGACACTCCGCGCTATAAATAGACGCGGATTCTTTAATCAATGACGTTGCTTACTTAAACAGGATTACTCCAATTCAAGCAGAGGCATCGTCTCCTAAAGCGTTGCCTGCGTCAAGCGCAGAAGTTCCCGTGTGCCCCACAGTACTCAATCCCCGACTAAGGATATTTCTAGCTGCGTTCTCGTCTCTATCCATCACGCAGCCACACTTACAAACGTGTGTCCGAGTTGATAGAGACTTTTTGACAATTTCGCCACAGCGAGAGCATTCCTGGCTTGTGTATTGTGGATTAACCGCAACTGTGATTTTCTTAAATACTTTCCCAAAGTATTCAATCCAAACACGAAACTGATACCAGGACGCGTCGTTAATAGACTTAGCTAAACAATGATTTTTCACCATGTTTTTAATCCTCAAGTCTTCATAAGCGATCAAGTCGTTTGACTGAACTACGCACCTTGCTAATTTCACAGCATGGTCTTTACGTTGCCTACTTATTTTGAGGTGGCGTTTACCTAAAATCCGTATAGCTTTGCCTCTATTTTTGGAACCTTTTAATTTTCTCGAAACACGACGTTGCGAACGCTTTAATGATGTTTCTCCTTTGCGGAGGAATCTTGGATTCTCGACTGTTTCACCATTCGAATCGGTGTAGTATTCTTTTAGCCCTACATCTAGACCAATGGTATTGCCTGATGGTTCTATGACTTGGGAGCGATCAACCTGGATACAAAACTGAACATACATTCCCGAAGCTCGTTTTACCAATCTAACCCGCTTGATTTGGTCGATTTGGTAAAAATGTAAATCACGAGTACCTTTGAGTTTTAAACGACCGATATTTTTTTTATCAGTAAAAGTGATAAATTTGCGGTTGTTATCTAACTTCCAGCCCGAAGTTTTGTATTCAACAGAACGACAATCTTTCTGAAATGTTGGATATCCTTTTTTCCCTGGAACTCCTTGTTTACAATTATCGTAGAACCGGGTAATTGCTGACCATGCACGTTCTGCCGAAGCTTGTCTAGCCATTGAATTTAGTTCGGAAGCAAAGGGGAATTTCTCAGCTAACACAGCGCAATATTTCTGCAAATCGTTTTTGCCAGTGCCTTTATTGTCCATCCATAGCCGGATACAGCTATTGCGAATAAACTGCGCGGCACGAATTGCCTCGTCCACTGCTGCAAACTGATTTGATTTTCCGTAAGCCCTAAATTCAAACGCAAGCATGGTACGCGCCTCCTCGTTTTATACTACCATGCTTGGCGTAAAACGTATTCCCAAAATAAACAAAAATATTGAATGCAGTTAAAACTGCGCTCGCATGGACTTCCCTGCTTTAAAAAGACAGGGCTTTCATGCATCCCGATGTATTTTTTTGTAAACGTCGCTTAAGGGCAAAAGGGTAAAGGTTAAAAGGAAAAAACCTTGTATATTGGGCTTTCTAGACCTTTTCCCATATTGTCTTAATTGTCTTCACTAATTTGCCTTTCAATAATTTCTTTAACTAATTCTGAAATTTCTTTATTGAGTAATTTCGCTTGTTGTTTCAAAATGCGCGTAAATCTCCACTTCCTTACCTTGCCATAGTAAATCTATTCTTCTCACTTGTCGCATTGCAATATGACTATAACTTTCTGGATATGCCCAATAACAAGATAAGCATATAGACTTATCTTTGAGATTATTCCAATTTTGGCAATGTTCGCATGACCAAGATTTAGCTCTGTTTGCAGAACCACAAAGTAACATGAAATTTTCTGGCTGTAATTCTGGTTCTCCATCGACTTCAAAGGGAACACGATGGTCTATCTGTATTGCTTTCCTCGAATGTGATTTAGTTGACAAAATACTAGTCCAACTAATCGTAAAAACAACAATTATATTGATTGACCAAAATAGCAACAGCCAGAGTAAAAAGTGAATGTAAAGTAATTCTTACGTTAGTTGGGTGTAGGTCAATTCTTTATTTGCCCAGTCGGTTTCTTCAAGAAATTCATCAAATGTAGTTAAGAGTCCGGGAAACTCTTCTCTCAATAATTTCACATCGGCTTGATAGCCCTTGGTTCGATACCACTGAATTAAGTCAAATAGTTCTTTTCGCCACAGAAGTATAAAAATCCATGCAGGTGTTTCTTTGTAAACAACCGTCATTTTTTGTACTTTGGAGAAAGCCTCTGTCATCTTTATAGGAGTTAATACATCCCCAGCAAGCTCAATTTCCTTACCAATGTACTTTGAGGGATTTTTGATAATGTGGGCAGCAACTCGACCCATGTCTTTAGTTGTAATCAGATGCAAAGGCTTGTCGGGTTGGATAGAAAATTGGAAGACACCTTTTAAGATCGAAGGACGTGTATACTTCTTCCAAAACTCCTCCATAAATAAGCAAGCTCTCAACATTGTTGTCGGTAAGCCTGCTTCTTTTAGAATCTTTTCTACTTTATACTTTTGTTCGATGTGCCCAATTCCCGAATTTCTATCTGCCCCTCCTGCGGAGTTATACAGAAAATGCTTGATATTTTTTTGCTTCGCAAGTCGCGCTACTCGCTTGGCTCTTTCAATCTCTAACGGGTCTGGTTTGGCAGAATCCGCAGCTGTGGCATGACAGTAAACAGATGAAACTTCTGCAAAGGCTGCTGCCAGAGAATTATCATCATCTAAGTCGGCTTCCACAAGTTCGACTCCAGCATCGTTCATCTTTGACAGGGATGGACGATTTAGGTCTATTTTCCTAGTAATGGCACGTAGATTGGTCATTCCCTGCTCGATAAATCCTTTGACTACGTTTGGTCCCGTGCCTCCCGTAACGCCGATGAGCAAAACTTTATCCATTTTGACCTCTGTTGTTATTTGTTTGGGTCGCGGAATTTAGAATATCTACGTTTGAGTTTGTGCTTTATCTAACTCAAGATAGATAGAAAATAATATACTTGATGATATTAGAAAATGTAATTAATAATTTGCGATACTCTCGTAGGAAGTGGCTGCCGCCCGAAGCGCTAGCAACCCCTGGAGTTCGTATCGCATCAGGTCTAAATATTAAGCTAGGAAGCAATCGAACCTTTTTTCATGGGAAGCTGAAAGAGTTCGACTATTGCCGCTATAATTTGCTGCACGGACACCTAAATATACCCATCTATATAATTTTTATCTACATAAATGGTACAAGGATTCTTTCAAATAGGGTTAACGCTATTTATTATCATCGCCATCACACCGCTCTTGGGTAAATACATGGCGCGGGTTTTTTTGGGACAAAGAACCCTTCTCGATTTTATAATTACGCCTCTCGAACGTCTCATCTATGCTTTGGGAGGCATTAACCATCGCTCGGAGATGTCGGGTTGGCAGTATGCGCGGGCGGTAGTTTATAGTAACTTGTTTATGGGAGCGTTTGTGTATTTGCTCCTGATTAATCAAAGGTTTCTTCCCTGGAATCCGAATAAGTTCAAAGCATTACGCTGGGATACAACACTACATACCACGATTTCGTTTCTGACTAATACCGACCAACAGCATTATTCGGGGGAAACAGCGTTAAGTTATTTTAGCCAAACTGCGGCGTTAACATTTTTGATGTTCGCATCTGCGGCGACTGGATTGGCGGTAGGTATTGCATTTATTCGCGGTTTGACGGGTAAACCGTTGGGAAATTTTTATGTTGATTTGACTCGTGCGATTACGCGGATACTTTTACCCATTTCTATTATCGGCGCTCTAGCACTCCTCGCGCTAGGAGTTCCGCAGACACTATTGGGTACGCAAGTTGTGCGAACTTTGGAAGGTGGAACTCAGTATATCGCTAGAGGTCCGGTTGCATCGTTTGAGATGATTAAACAATTGGGCGAAAATGGCGGCGGTTTTTTTGGGGTAAATTCAGCACATCCATTTGAAAACCCCAACTTACTCTCAAATCTGATCGAAATCATTGCGATGATTTGCATTCCTGCGGCGTTAATCTATACCTATGGGGTGTTTGCAAATAATATCAAACAAGCATGGTTATTATTTTGGATGGTGTTTGTAATTTTCGTAGTGTTGGTGGGAATCACCGCAATTGGCGAATTTCAAGGAAATCCTCTGGTTAATAGTGCCCTTGGACAGGAAATGTCCAATTTAGAAGGCAAAGAAGTTCGGTTTGGCTGGGCACAAACAGCATTGTGGGCAGTGATGACAACTGCGACAATGTGCGGTGCAGTCAACGGGATGCACGATTCGCTCATGCCTCAAGGTGGATTTTCGACCTTACTGAATATGTTCCTACAAATAGTGTGGGGCGGACAAGGCATAGGTACAGCATATCTATTTATCTTTTTGATTTTGACTGTATTTTTAACGGGGTTAATGGTCGGACGTACCCCCGAATTTCTCGGACGCAAAATCGAAAAACGCGAAATCGTGCTTGCAAGTGTAGTGTTATTGATTCATCCGATTGTAGTATTAGTTCCTAGCGCGATCGCGCTTTCATTTCCCAATACATTAGCGGGAATTAGTAACCCAGGTTTTCACGGTATTGCCCAAGTCGTGTACGAATACGCATCAGCAGGGGCAAATAACGGTTCCGGTTTTGAGGGATTGAATGACAATACGCTGTGGTGGAATCTCAGCACGGCATTCAGTATTTTAGTTGGGCGTTATGTGCCCATTATCGCTATCTTACTATTAGCCGATAGCATGACACGCAAACAACCAGTAGCGGAAACTTCAGGTACACTTAGAACCGATTCTTCGCTCTTTATAACTGTGACAGCAGGCGTTATTCTAATTCTGTCCGTTTTAACATTTTTCCCCGTTTTAGCTTTAGGACCAATCGCCGAAGGCTTTAAAATTGCTAGCGAAATCAAATGAA
>CAXTCQ010000404.1:0-6010 GCA_964242965.1 uncultured Calothrix sp.
CCCCTACTCCCTACTCCCTCCCTACTGCCGATGGATACAAAAAATCTTAGTAACGATTTTATTTATACCGACTGGGCTTTAATCGAAACCCGGTTCGACCCAGAGCAAATTCACCATCTCGAAACGGTTTTCACAATCGGTAACGGTTATTTGGGGACGCGAGGGAGCTTTGAAGAAGGCTACCCACGTAGCGGTCCCGCTACATTGGTTCATGGTGTTTTTGATGATGTGCCAATTGTCTACACCGAACTTGCTAACTGTCCTGACTGGTTGCCTTTAGTTGTAACCATTGATGGGGAACGTTTCCGTTTAGACCGAGGTGAAATACTCGGTTACGAGCGAAAACTCGACCTCAATCGAGGTATTTTAAGCAGGTTCGTGAGGTGGAAAAGTCCCAGTGGCAAAACTGTTGATTTACAATTTGAACGCTTTGCCAGTCTCGCAGATGAACATGTGCTGGGTGTCCGCTGTCAAATTAAAGCAGTCGATTTTGATGGAAGCGTCGAAGTACAATCGAGTCTCAACGGCTATCCCGAAAACCAAGGTTTCAACCACTGGGAACTCATCGACCAAGGTAAATTAGACCAAATTGCATGGTTGAATTTACGTACACGGGGTTCGCGGATTTCCTTGGGCATGGCTGTGGGAATGAGCGTATCGGGCGCGTCAGCATCAACTATAGTAAGCAACCCGCCCGGTTATCCAACTTTGACGGCTACTTTCCGAGTTACAGCAGGGCAAACCGTTGCCGCCGAAAAGTTAGTTACTGTTTATACTTCCCGTGACTTAGAAAATCCCGTGCAAGCAGCGCAAGAAAAACTTGCCGCATTGCCTGATTATTCCATCCTATTGAAGTCTCACCAAGAAGCGTGGAGCGAAGCTTGGAAACACAGCGATGTTGTCATCGAGGGTGATATTCGCGCTGCGCTTGCTGTTCGTTACAATATCTTCCAATTACTTATCGCTGCACCGCAACACGATGATAAGGTTAGTATCGCCGCAAAGACACTGTCGGGATTTGGCTATCGCGGTCATGTGTTTTGGGATACAGAGATATTCATCTTGCCGTTTTTCACATATACCCAACCTGCACTAGCTCGAAACCTCCTCACATACCGCTATCACACCTTACCCGGAGCGCAGCGCAAAGCCCAACACTACGGGTATAAAGGGGCAATGTATTCTTGGGAAAGTGCGGCTACTGGTGACGAAGTTACCCCGCGTTGGTTGCCTCCCAACGACCCTTATGGCGAGGATATTCGGATTTGGTGCCGCGATCGCGAAATTCATATTAGTGCCGATGTCGTTTATGCTGTTTGGAATTACTGGTATGTGACGGGTGATGACGAATGGATGCGCGACTATGGTGCAGAAATTATTCTCGACACCGCCGTATTTTGGGGAAGTCGAGTTGAGTATAGTACTAAGTACGAACGGTACGAGATTTGCGGCGTAATTGGTGCCGACGAATACCACGAACTCGCCAACAATAACGCCTTCACCAACCGCATGGTACAGTGGCATTTAGAAAAAGCCATCCTTGCCCAAGATTGGTTGCGCGAACATTTCCCCGACAAAGCAAAGGAACTCGAACAAAAGCTGCAATTAACGATAAGTCGCAGGTTGCGCTGGCAAGATATCATTGCTAATTTGTGGATTCCCTACGATGCAAACACCAAACTCATCGAACAGTCGGATGGGTTTTTTAAACTTGAAGATATTAACCTCGAAGACTACGAACCGCGTACAAAATCGATGCAGTCAATACTTGGCATCGAACCGGCAAACAAACGTCAAGTACTCAAACAACCCGATGTTTTGATGCTGCTTTACTTGATGCGCGAATCGCAGGAGTTTCCCTACAGTCCTGAAGCAGTCGAAGTAAATTGGGATTACTACGCACCCCGTACTGATATCACCTACGGTTCCTCGCTTGGACCAGCTATTCACGCAATTTTAGCTTCCGATTTGGGCAAACCAGAAGAAGCGTATCAGTGTTTTATGCAAGCTGCGATGGTTGATATTGAAGATGTACGCGGCAATGCTAACGACGGGATACATGGTGCAAGTGCTGGTGGAGTTTGGCAAGCTGTAGTTTTTGGATTTGGTGGTATCAAGCTGACCGAAAACGGACCCGTTGCTACACCTCACTTACCTCACGGTTGGAAACGATTGCAATTTCAAGTTTATTGGCGCGGTAAATGGCACGAATTCGACCTTAAGGCAGAAACTGAAAATATGGAAGCACAAAATTCTCCTCTCTCTACCTCCCCATCTCCCATTCGCGGTGCAATTTTCGACCTCGATGGAGTAATTACCGATACCGCCGAATACCACTATCGCGCTTGGCAAAAGCTGGCTGATGAGGAAGGATTACCCTTTAACCGCGAAGCAAATGAGGAATTGCGGGGAGTCTCGCGGCGCGGGTCGTTACTGAAAATTATCGGTAATAAGCATTACTCGGACGAACAAATCCAAGAAATGATGGAGCGTAAAAATACATACTACGTCGAGTCGATTGAAAATATTACAGAGGCAGATTTATTACCAGGAGCGTTGAACCTGTTAGAGGAGTTACGGAAAGCTGGTATAAAAATAGCTCTAGGTTCCGCAAGTAAAAATGCTCGTCCCGTAGTGGAAAAGTTGGGAATCTCTAAATATATGGATGCGATCGCAGATGGTTACAGCGTCCAGGAACCCAAACCCGCACCTGACTTATTTCTATTCGCAGCCAAAGAGATCGGACTCGAACCATCGCAATGTGTGGTTTTTGAGGATGCAGGAGCAGGTGTAGAAGCAGCACTGGCAGCAGGAATGCGAGCTGTAGGACTCGGACCCAAGGAACGAGTTGGGGAAGCTACCGTAGTTTTACCTAGTTTAGAAGGTGTTTGTTGGAACGATTTACAAACTAAGTTGAACGATTTAGTTCTACAGCATTGATAAGAAAAGGGGAAAGCGAGAAGAGTTAGGAGCTATTAATTAATTTCCTCTAGTGGTTCGTGTCATTAATTTTGAGGGGTTCGTAGTTGTTGCTCTAGCCCTCTAAATTAATGTTTTTATGCGCTTAAGCGCTACTACGTACCTATCAGAACTGATGACATGGAGTACTAGTAGTCCATGTCATCAGTTCTGATGGGTTGTAGGTTGGGTGTAGCGTAAGCGAAACCCAACTATTAAATGTTAGGTTCCACTTCGTTCCACCCAACCTACGTCTAATTTTTTTTAACCCATCAAAATTAATGACACGAACTACTAGGCTAGTGGAACCCAACTATATAAATGTTGGGTTACGCTTACGCTACACCCAACCTACAACTTTCGTGTCTCTACATCCGGCAGAATTAATGACACGAACCACTAGTTCTCAAATATTTGCAGCAGTTTTTTTTGTAAATAGACCATATGTAGGGGTACAGCGCTGTACCCCTACATGTGTTGCAAGGTTCAATTAGCTGAAAATAGCTGAAGTATCTGCAAGCTGCTAGAAACGCGATTATGCGTTGTGACGGGTATTTAAACTCCAACACAAAACTTGCCGCTAAAATTTTGCTCCCGGAAATTAAACAGTCATATCAGTTTTTGTTTCTGGTAAATAAACAAGTAAGTCTCCAGGTTGACATTTGAGAGCTTCGCAGTATTTTAAAAGCGTTTCTCTCGTAAGTCTATCTGGCATAATTCGCATATTTTTGTGTTTGTTAACAGTAACTTTATGCATACCCGTCTTCTCGGCAAGCTCCTTGTAATCAACTTCTCGATCGGCCATTAATACAGCCAAGCGCCACTTTATTTGCATAACTTCTTCTATAAGTCTCTTCATATCTAACTTACAGCTCCATTGCTATACCCGTTAAATACTGCAACTATAGCATAAACCTTAAAAACAAATATGTTAGCTATATTATTGACTTACCTTAGCCCTATGGGCTAATATAGAAATTGTAAAGCTTTTCTAAGATAGCTTTAAAGCTGGAAGCGATCGCAGTTTTGGCAAGAAGTTGCGATACCTGATTGAAAGTCCCCTAAAAGTTTGAGAATGGACGACATTCCAGCCATTTCCATATTTTTGGGATTGCTGGTTTCGCGCTTTCTAGTTTGTGATTTTTAACAACTTGGGTCATCCATCATGCTTACTACTACTGTTTTTCCTCTGCTTAAAGAATATTCTTATCCCTTGGGTGATACGACGCAGGACATACTTGATTTTGCTTTTGATTTAGCTCAACTAAAAGCTTCATTGCCGAAAAAGGAATATAAGGAATTATTACGAAACTATAAATGGGAACATGAGGATAAAGTATATTTGAAAATCGCTGAAATTTTTGAGAAATTTACCTATACAGATTTAGCTGCAATTGAGCCAAACACTTTATTTGTATTGGCAAAACATCATAAAAAGTATCAGAATGTGATTTCTGAGTTACTAGTGTCAGAGGAAATAAATAACGAAACGGTGCGTAAACTAATTAAAAAGCATCGTCAGCCGAAGATAATTAAAGAAGACATACCAAGTATATGGAGACAAACTCCGCAAGGAGTAAGGTATGCACAAATACCTCCCATACACGACCAGACTATGGGTGTGGCTTTACAGGGGATGATGGATTCCGAAGGGCTAACCGCAGGGCAAATTGTGGCTGAAGCTATATCTTTAAGACAAGCATTAAAATCCGGACGTTTAACTTGGGTATCTGACAGCGAAGAGTTGCCAGAAATATTGTTTGAAGAAGTTGTTGAGGATGAATTATCTGTAAATATTGAAGTTCAAAGCGAGCTTGAAATTCCTAGTAAAGTAGTTACATGCGATAATTTATTCGACTCGGAGATTGATTATTTAAGCAATGAAAGTACAATCGATTTCGATTGTCCTGATTCGACATCATTTCCAAGTGATGAATTATTTTACTTTGACGAAAATATCACTGATGCCGATTGGCAACAAGAACTTGCGACTGAAATCGAATTAATGGCTACTAACCAATGCAGCGAAACACAATCGGTTCGAGCGATTGCAATACGCGATCGCGTAGTTTGGAAAAAATGTCCCCCCCATTTATTTAGCTGGCAACCATTTGTAGTCCGCGATATTAGAGGTGAATTTGCGATGCTGGAATACTACCAACATCCAGTAGCAATTGTAGATTTAGATTTAATTGATACATTAGTTAGAAGCGGATGTAAGTAAAACGAAACTACTTTGTTCTTTACTGAACATGTTTTGGTATCAGAAGCACCCGTTGCAATATATTAGCTTGGGTGACTCGTTACCGCAAAAATACTTAGTTTCAAGTCAAGACAATTTAAAGCACGTTGTCGAATGCGTAGCAGAACATCCAGCACTTATATTGTTGCCCAGAGATTCATAAGCGATAAACTGATGGTGGCGCTAGTTAATTAAGTTTTAATAATTTTATTATGAGTAGTGATGTAAATTCGCAAGAAAAATCAACCGTTGGAGTGCGTGTTAGAAACTTCCTGATTGCAATAGTTGCGATCGCACTTAGCGTTGCTTTAACTTTGGGACTGCAAACCCAAACTTCAACAGCGACTTTAACCGAACTAGGAGAACAGTCTACACCGCTCGAACTTGCTTTAACTAACGGCAAACCATCGTTAGTTGAATTTTACGCAAACTGGTGTACGGTATGTCAAAAAATGGCTCCCGACATTGCCGCACTCGAAAAACAATATGCCGACAAAATTAATTTTGTGATGTTGAATGTCGATAATACCAAATGGTTGCCGGAAATGCTTCGTTACCGCGTTGATGGAATTCCCCATTTTGTGTTTTTAGGTAAAGACGGCAACTCCGTAGCTGAGACGATTGGCGACCAACCGCGCACGATTATGACAAGTAATATTGATGCACTGCTTGCGGGTTCATCTTTACCCTACGCTCGAACCAGCGGAGAAGTTTCTAAAGTTTCTGCACCAGCCACACCAGAAAGTAATAAAGATGACCCACGCAGTCACGGTAGTCAAGTTGTAAATTAAAGGGAGTAGGGAGTAGGGG
>CAXTCQ010000405.1:0-6010 GCA_964242965.1 uncultured Calothrix sp.
AGCTTGGTCGGTGGCTGAGGTGATTCGCCATTTGTAAATAGTAATGTTTATTTAAACGATATTCTGGGAACACCGATTATATATTGAAATACCTACACCAAATTGAAAGATGTGACTTTGATAGAAGAAAATGAAGGTAAAATTAAAACTACATCATTTAACGCTTACTTGAGTAAGAGAACTACTTACAATTATTCGGAAGCAATAGTCAGTCTGGAAGCGAAAATTAAAGAAATGAAAAAAAACGAAGAAAAAAATGGGGTAGCAACAGTAAAAAACTTTAGTGTTTTCCCTATAGTTCGTTAGCTTAATTTAAGCTGTACGTAAATACAGCACTGGTAAGCTATTGAGTGCAGATACAGTCTTAAAACAATTGAATGCGATCGCATTCAAGTTAAGACAATATCGCATTACAGCGCAAGGTGGTTCGGTGTCTACGGTTTCTTACGACCAACCGGAAATTCAACCGCTGGTTGAAAGAACTCAAATGGTAGAAGATAACGCAGAAGAACTTGAATTTATTAAGTTATATCAAAGTGAATTTTTGTCAAGTTTAGATATTGCGGTTTCTTCAGCTATTGAAGAATTTATAAAAAAACACCAAAGTAAGCGTCCGAGTAGTGAAAAATTCTTTATTACCGCTTTGCATATGTTTCATTGCGAAGGAAAACCAATGAACGAGATTGCACCCCAAGTTGGTTTAAAAAAACAATATGAAGTTACTCGTTTTTTAAAACTTAGTGAAATGCGTGCTGATATTCGGCAAAAGTTATTGGTAATTTTGCGTTCAAAAGTTATCGAAATCGCTATATCATTTACAGATTCCAAACGATTAGAAGATTTAGACAAGCAAATTGAATTAATTCTAGACGAACAAATTTCTGAGATGATTCAAAAAGCCGAATCGGAGGTTAAAAAACCGATTCGCAATCAACCCTTACGCAGCTTACTAGCACGTCGTCTCTGTCATTATTTAAAAAAGAGACTCCCTACTCCCTAATTATTATGAACCAATTACCAACTGACGATTTAGAAGATTTACTCGAATGGCAATTTCTCAACGAAACGCGAATCGATATTTTACCGGGACATTTGCAACGCGCTATCAATTTAAGCATGTCGCTCAAATTACCACAACAACGCTGGCAAGCTTACATTAGTGCTTTGGCAACATTGGGATTTGAACAATGGTTAAAAGAACGCGCACCCGATTTACAAATAAATATTAATTCGGCTTCGATTTGGCAACCTACCTATGCTAATGTACTACCAGCAGCTTGTAATATTCAAGTTAGTAACTTTAAAGTCTGTTTGATTGTAGCAAGCAATTTAACTGAAGAACATAGCGTTCCATTCGCTGTATTTGATGTTCCTAATTTGACCGCTCATTTCTACGTGATGATGCATGTAGAAGAAGAGACGCAGCAAGTTGCTGTATCGGGATTTATGAACTACGAACAATATCGATGCTACCAACAAACAACGCACTTGGAAATAGAATCAGATTGGACATATACCTTACCTTCGACTTGCTTTAACCCTAACCCTGAAGCGCTTGTACTCAATCTCCGCTGTTTAGAAGCTGATTCGATTCAGCTACCTGTAGCACCCACTCCTAAAAGTGACACAGTTACTGCACTGCAACAAAAGCTAATTACGATACAATCTCAACTACAAACTCAGTCGATTTGGAAATTACTGACAGTAGCAGAAGGTATAACACTGCTAAATAATCCAGATTTAATTAATTGGATATATGTCAATACGCAAAATCTGGAGCAAAACGTAAAGACAGAAAATTTAACACCTGTATCGATACAACAACCTTTAATAAATGTAGGTTTATGGTTACGCGATCGCATTGATATAGTAGCTAGAGAAATCGGGTGGATGTTAATGCCAGCATTCTCAGAATTTAGATTAGGCTTGCGAGCATCGCCATTACGCTCATTAGATGAATTTGACGATATTCGCAGTGGATTAGAACAGCAAGGAATTCATATTCCCTCATTAGCGCGTGGTGCTTACCGCGATTTGGAATGCGAATCTGGTAGTTTGCGAATGTACGCAATTATGTGGATATTATCAAACGATGAAAATCCCGAATGGATGTTGTTAGTAACTCTAGGTTCGCAACCACAAAGTCAAATGCCGACAAAAGTTAATTTGAATGTACGCGATGAAACACAAGTACTATTTAATGAGACACTACAAGATACCAGTCAGGGGATACTTTACGCTCAAGTTATGGGCAATTTAGGAGAGCGATTTTGGGTTACGGTGACAGCAGATGATGACGCAATATTTGAAATTCCACCCTTTGGTCTGGAATTAGAAAGGATAAATTAATAGTTAGGAGTTAGGAGTTAGGAGTTAGGAGTTAGGAGTTAGGAGTTAGGAGTTAGGAGTTAAAAAAAGTAAATTTTCATGTTTAGAGTTGATAAATTGATAAAAGTATGCTTTGTGTTTCCTCAGAAAAAGAGTCTCTGCCTCTTCTTTCCAAAGCGATAAAATCAAAAGAATTAATAAAATCCAACGAAAAAATCTATATTCATATAAATTAAATTTCAATACATTTATAAAAAACAAATTAAATCAATCTGAAACAATCGCTAATAATCCCTAATCGAACAATGAAACATATTTTTAACCTAAAAGTGCAAAAAGTCGAGCAAACTTGCTTGTTCGATTTGTCTTGGGGTCAAGGGCAAAAATTGACTGCACAGGTTAATTATTCCGCAACTTTAACTCACTTGTATAAAGAGTGGCAACAAGCATATCTCTATTTTTATCAGTCCGACCAAATGCGGGGACGCACTGTTAATGGTGGGGTGGCAAGACTAACTGTCTCCGACTGGCACGCAGAACTCGTTAAAGCTGAAACCAAACTAATGTACGAGTTTCATCAGTGGTTACGCAGTGCCGAATTATACGATATACGCGCCCAAATTGCTCGACCGAGCCAGGAAGTGACACCGGGTACAATCGAGCCTGTGCAATTATTTCTTACCTGTGCGCCGATTGAATTAGACCGTTTTCCTTGGGAAGCATGGGAACTTGTCCATGAATTTGCGACCACGGGGGCAATTCAAATTATTCGGGCACCAATAAATATTAAAGCGGAAGCGGGACGCGCTCCCCAAGTCAAGCCCATCTCACGAAAAACTCGGATTTTAGTAATTTTGGGAGACGAGACGGGGTTAAATTTTCAAGCCGAACGCGATGCTTTAAAAGGTTTACTGCGGGTTGCGGAAGTGGAATTTGTTGGTTGGCAACCCGAACAAACTCCGATGCAAATTATCCAAAACATCACTTCGGCGATCGCAGACCAACGCGGTTGGGATGTATTGTTTTTTGCCGGACACAGCAACGAGACGGAAATGACGGGGGGAGAATTGGGAATAGCCCCAGGAGTGTCGATTTCCATCAACGAAATTGCCACTCAACTAAGTGCAGCGAGAAAACGCGGACTTCAGGTAGCAATATTTAATTCGTGCAGTGGGTTAAATATTGCCAACTCACTAATTGATTTGGGTTTTGGTCAAGTTGTGGTGATGCGCGAACCAATTCACAACCGTGTTGCTCAAGAATTTTTAGTACAATTTTTACAAAATTTAGCGAAGCATGTAGATGTGTACGAAGCATTGATGGGAGCAAAACAATATCTCCGCATGGAGAAAAGCCATACTTACCCCTCATCATCTTTAGTACCTTCCTTATTTTGTCATCCCAATGCCAAATTATTTCGGATTCCACCTTTTCGCTGGAAACAGCGCTTGCGAGCAAGTTTACCAAATGTTGTGGAAGCCATTGCTCTGGCAACAACTGTCACCCTCAGCAGCTTGGTTCCCGTCCAAGACTTGATGCTCGATGGACGAGTTTATAGCCAAGCAGTTTACCGCAATCTGACCCAGCAAATACCAACCGATGAAGCACCACCAGTAGCATTAGTTGAAATTGATAGCGAGTCAATTTACCGTGCGGGAATGACAAATTCCCAACTTCACCCCTTCAACCGCAGTTATATAGCCAAATTGGTAGAGCGGTTAAAAAATTTAAATGCTTCGGTTGTGGGGTTAGATTTAGTATTTGATACACCGCAAACAGACCCACCATCGGGCGATAAAGATTTAGGTAAAGCGGTACGAAGTGCCGTGGATACGAACATGTGGCTAATTTTTGCCGCCGATAATCAACCCGGTCGAGAAGTAGGTACAAATGAAAATATTGGTATTAATAAGTGGAATTGGACATTGCAAGGATATGTTAATACTTACCCCAACTTCGTCGAACTGCCAGAAGCGGGAAGCAACTGCCGTCAAGCTTGCCCGATTGCTTATTTAATGTCCCTCGTGCAGATAGCCAAGCAGGAAGTGAGAGGATTACCCCAACCGCAAACTAACCGAACCACAAATTTACGCGCTCAATTGTTAGATACAGTTGAGCAGAAACATTTACCAAAGGGTGATTTAGCTGCTCTTTTAGCGCGTCCAGCTTTAGGATTGCAACCGATAGTTGACTTCTCTCTACCTCCTGCACAAGTTTATACCAAGATTCCGGCTTGGAAATTGGTTGAAAATCCAGATATCAATAAATTTCCATTGATTTCCAAGCAAGTAGTTTTGATAGCTGGGGGAAACGACGAACGTTTAGTATTTGCACCCGGTCAACCAGACCGTGCAAATGCACCCTCTGCGACAAATTATTGGACAAACCAAGATTGGCTTACAGGTGGTGAATCGTTAGCATATATGACTCACCATTTCTTATCGCGCCATTTAGTGGTTCCTATCCCCGATATTTGGTTGATTGGGGTGGCGATTATCCTCAGTAAAATTGCGGTCACAACATTGAATCACAAATCACATGTAACTAAACGTCGTCAGCAAATTATTGCTGGTTCAGTAGGTGCAGTCGTAGTTTACGGCATTGTCGGATTGCAGTTGTATATATCTGCTGCGGTTCTACTACCTTGGTTTTTGCCTTCCGCTGTTTTCTTAGCTTACGTTTTACCTGCTACTAGGAGAAAGTACCATGTTTAATTTCCGATGTAACTACCGCAAAACATTATTAAGCTTTGCACTTGTCCCCACTCTGATTACGAATGGTGGAATTAGCAGTGAAAACCCGATCAATTTGCAACAGGTTCCCCAATTAACTCATCAAGCCCAAAATACATTTACCTATTGGAGTTCCTTACTTTGGCAGCGTCCTAAAAGAGTAAATGCAGTCCGTAGCGGTTTCACCGATCGAGTTGCCCAAAATACATCTACTTATCGGATTTCCTCACTTTGGCAGCGTCGTAAAAGAAAAAATACAGTCCGTAGCGGTCCCAATGATATTTGCGCGATCGCACCGGGTGTAGTTGACACATACATAGTTTGGCACGACCGTCCCTTATTTTTGTGGCATTCTGGCAAAAATCAAAATGCTGAATTAATTGTCCGCGAAGAAGGAACTAATAAAGTGGTGTGGAAGCAAACCGTTAATATTGCCGACCAAAAGGTATTATACAGCGCTCCAGAATCTTTAGAAGCGGGCAAAGCCTATGAATGGCAACTATCGGGAAGCACCAACTGGAGAACATTTAAAGTCATGTCAACCGAAGAACGCCAAAAAATTGCCACTCAACTGCAAACATTAGACCAAAAGCTCAAAGCAGCTAAAGCTTCACCCGAAGAAATTGCCACGAAAAAAGCTGAATATTTCTTAGACTATAAAGTTCAACATAAAACTCAATCTGATACTTTTTTTAACCCCTGGTCTGATGCTTTGCAATCGCTTTACGAAGTAGACAAACCATCACCATCTTTTATTCAAGAACGTCAAGAACTAATGACAAATTTATGCGATACACCAAGTAACACTGTAGGGGGATAGGGGAAAGGGTAAAGGTAAATTTTTAAATCTACGCCTCCTGTACGATTTAGAGATGATAGTAAAAAAAATACCGTGCTATAGGAATCCTATTTGATTTTTGAAAAAGAATACGAGAAAATATGGAGGGGTT
>CAXTCQ010000406.1:0-5998 GCA_964242965.1 uncultured Calothrix sp.
CTCCTAACTCCTAACTCCTAACACCTAACACCTAACTCCTAACTCCTAACTCCTAACTCCTAACTACAACTTGTCAAAGATTAACTTAGGTTAAAGTTGTTCTCAGAAATTTAAGCTTCTTAATATTGCAATGTTACTTTAGGGATGAGGGGATAGACCCTTATAATGCTTGATTTTCATAAGTTTTTTTGTCTGTGTAGAGGCTGAAATTCAAGAAAATGCACGAAAAAAAGTATGTACATATTTTAATGAAAACTTAAGATTTTTGAATTATCCGCCAATCGCTTGCGATCGCACTTATTGTAGAAAGTGAGTCATTGGCATGGGCAAAGCAAGTGGCAGTATGACCCTAACGAACTAGTAGAAGGCATTTTTTTATCAATTTATGGAGTCTGAGCAAGCATGAGTCTCATTACAAGTTTTTTTCGCTCGCTATTACTAACCGTTGTTTTTAGTTTTGTCGCTCCAATGGCTGTAGTTGGAGCCTTACTCGCAACTTTGTCGCTGATTGGTTATGTCCCAGGTTTGCAATTCTTCACAAGCGCGATCGCAAACCCAATCCTACAAATTCTCGCTATTTTTGGTAGCGGTAGCTCCTTGCACGGGTTAGTTGTAATTGCTTCGACTTGCAGTTTTGTTGGTGTGTTGTTTGATACCTACGTCCATTATCGATATTTAATTTTGCACTTGGATTCCTAATTTGTGTTACAAGGCTGAGTTTGGTAGTTTTATCTTCATCGATGACATTGAACCTGAATAACTATTTTTAATTCTGATTTAAATTTTGAAAGGGGCTGCCGATTAAAGCCGTTGAATCGTCCAGAGATGTTAGTCACGGTTAAATACTTGCATACTTAAGTAACAATAGTTTGAAGAAAGTATATATAATTATTAATTATTTTTTGCTCTTGACGCGAATTGTATTGGCATGTAAGAGTCGCTATTCATGGCTCGAAAAAGAATCCGACACATAAAGATATAGATAAAATCTAGAAATCTAATTAAAATTAGATTAATATATTCATTTGTTTCAGGCAATTTTTGAAATAATCTGAAATAAATTAATTACACATCTGCTTTCTGCCTTAAGATGTGCAGATTGCAGAAAGAGTATTTTATATTAATTTTCTTACGAGGTCTATCTGACTGCTCATGGTTTGGCCCTTTAAACCCAGGTTTTGCAAACAAATTGCTCGAATTGAAATAACAGGTGCGATCGCAGGTGCAACGCGCAAGCAAGTGCTAGAAGCCCTCAAAACTATCGAAGAGAGAAAATTTCCAGCCCTTTTACTCCGCATCGATAGCCCTGGCGGTACTGTTGGAGACTCCCAAGAAATATATAGCGCTCTCAAACGACTGCGCGAAAAAGTGAAAATTGTTGCCAGTTATGGTAATATTTCTGCCTCCGGTGGCGTTTATATCGGCATGGGTGCAGAACATATTATGGCCAATCCAGGTACAATTACTGGGAGTATTGGTGTAATCTTACGCGGCAATAATTTGGAACGACTGTTAGAGAAAGTTGGCGTTTCCTTCAAAGTTATCAAATCCGGTCCTTACAAAGATATTTTGTCATTCGACCGCGAACTTACCGAACCCGAAGAACGGATATTACAGGAACTTATCGACGTTAGTTACCAGCAATTTGTCGGAACCATTGCCGAAGCTAGAAATTTGCCCGTAGATACGGTGCGAAGTTTCGCAGACGGTCGAATTTTTACCGGACAGCAAGCTATCGAACTAGGCGTAGTAGACCGTTTAGGAACCGAAGAAGATGCACGTCGTTGGGCTTGCGAACTCGTCGAACTTGACCCCGAAAAAACCCCAGTCTTTACCCTCGAGGAACGCAAACCTTTATTAAATCGCGTCCTTTCAGGCAATCGTCAGATGAAAAGTGGTTTAAGTTCCGGGATTAATTGGCTAGAATTTGAAGTATCGACTAGTGGCTTGCCGCTATGGCTGTATCGACCGTAAAAGTCAATTGTTCGTTGTCTGTTAGTTGTTCGTTGTTAGTTGTCCTTTGTCAGCATTATGTTAATAAATGACTACTGACTACTAACCACTGACACTAACTAATAACCACTGACAAATTAAGGAGAATATTTTTGTGGAATCAGACTGGCGGATGCGGGCGATACGTGGGGCGACAAATGTATCATCGAATACAGTTGAGGCAATGCATGAGGCAGTAATGGAACTTCTCGACCAACTTGAAGGATGCAACAAACTCCATCCAACCGATATTATTAGCGTTACATTTACAGTAACACGCGATTTAAATGCAATTTTTCCAGCTGCGATCGCACGACAACGTCCGTTTTGGGACACAGTATCAATGCTCGACGTGCAACAAATGCATGTTGAAGGTAGCTTAGAACGCTGCATTCGTTTCTTAGTTCACGCTAACCTCCCAGCATCCACCCCAATTCATCACATCTACCTGCGAAAAGCTGCTAACCTACGACCTGACTGGAGTTCGCCGCAATCGTTACAAGCATCACAGTCAAGCCTCTAATCCTCAGTATAGAATATAATAATATTATCAGTGAAAATACTTAAAAAAATATGAAGCTCGATGGTCGTGAACCAAGCTCATCTCAAAGTAATGGAATTTTTGGTAAAGTATTTACTGACCGTGGCACAGGTGTACGGGTGCGATGCGAAGACTTTGTAAATATTCTCTCCAAAAATCCAGAGCCTTTGGTAATTGTCACAGCGGAAGGTTTTTTTACAAAGCTTTATAAGTATGTGACTGCATACAAAGGCTTTGTGTTTTTCACCGAGTCACTCGACCGATTAGACTTTGACAGTACAGTTGAAGTTATTTACGCCCAGAGTATATCGGCGGAAATTTAAATAGGAGTTAGGAGTTAGGAGTTAGGAGTTAGGAGTTAGGAGTTAGGAGTTAGGAGTTAGATATTTCCCTTTACCCCTTACCCCTTACCCCTTACCTTTTACACCTCTTCCCCCACTCCCTCTTTCTTATGAAAGTGAATTCCAAAAAATATGTCGTATATGAAGCCAAGAAAATCTTTCCTGTTGGAAAGTCCGAGTGATTGAGGTGAACCTTTTCGATCGAGTAATGGCTTCATCAAATAGTAGGTAGGTTGGTAGTTATACCAAGGTACTGAGGGCCAGAGATGATGAACCAAGTGGTAGTTCTGCCCTAAAATGAGGATATTTAGGATGGGACTGGCGTAAACGCGAGCATTTTTCCAGCGATCGCGTTCGTTAAACGGTCGATGGGGTAGATAATCAAAAAATAAGCCCAAAGTTACCCCGACTACAGCTGAGGGGATAAACCAAAAATTCAGGACGAAGCCCAAGAAGTGATAGTGTATCGAAATGCAAAATATTGAGATAACAAACAAGCGGCTGAGGAACCATTCGAGTAACTCGTATTTACGCCACAGTTGCCGCTGAAAGAAAAATATTTCATGATACAGAAAGCGTACCGCAATTAGCCACAGTGGTCCCCCTGTTGAAACATAGTGGTCGGGGTCATCTTCATGGTCGTTGACATGAGCGTGATGCTGTAAATGTACTCTCGTAAATACAGGAAAAGCAAAAACTAACATCAAAGCACTAACATGACCCAGTATGGCATTAACAATTCGGTTACGATGGGCAGATTGGTGACAAGCATCATGAATCACCGTTCCAGAAACATGTAAAGCAAGGGTATTTAGAGAAAAACAAACCCAGTGCTTCCATTCCCAAAGCCAATAACCGCAGCAAGATATAATAACAGTTCCCACCGCAGCTAGAAACATCAGCAGTGTAGGATTAAAACCACCCGGAGGCGCTAATAATTCTCTTGGTGGGATTGTCAGTGGCTTCGATGCCTCCGACATTAACATTTGGGACTCCTTTTAATTATTAATTATTTATCAAATATTACAAATATACGACACAAATGACTTAATGATAAAGTTTTGTGTATAAAGATTAATTTTAAATTGGAATACATCTGCGACTGAATTAACGATATGATTCCAATCGTCCCCCTTTTCCCCCGATTGACTCGGTAGGAACAGACAGACCGTGCCGCCTAACTTTACGATAATTTCCAGTCTCCCTACAAAAGCGCCCCTATGCAACTAAGAGATTCGATCCGCCGGACAAAAATTGTCGCTACGATTGGTCCTGCAACTAGTAGTCCCGAAATGCTCAAAGCAATTATTGAGGCGGGTGCGACGACGCTGCGATTGAATTTTTCTCACGGTAGCCATGCCGATCATCAGCGTAGTATCCGTTTGATTCGGCAAACGGCATTTGAACTTAACCAGCCAGTTGGGATTCTTCAAGATTTGCAAGGTCCAAAAATTCGTTTGGGGAAATTTGAAAATGGATCGATAGTTGTAGCAAAAGGCGATCGCTTCACTTTAACAAATCGCCCGATTGTTGGCACTCAAGAAATTAGCTGTGTCACTTACGATTATTTAGCCGACGAAGTTCCCCCAAACGCCTGCATTATGCTTGATGATGGGCGGGTAGAAATGGTAGTGGAGTCAGTAGACCGCGATAAAGGCGATTTACACTGCCGCGTTACCGTCGGCGGCACTTTATCGAATAATAAAGGTGTTAACTTCCCCGGCGTATACCTTTCGGTCAAAGCGATGACCGACAAAGACCGCGAAGATTTAATGTTTGGTCTTGACCAAGGCGTTGACTGGGTAGCGCTTTCATTTGTCCGCAATCCTCAAGATATCATTGAAATCAAAGAGTTAATTTCCAGCACGGGCAAACAAGTACCAGTCATCGCCAAAATCGAAAAGCACGAAGCCATCGAACAAATGGAAGCGGTACTAGCATTGTGCGACGGTGTAATGGTCGCACGCGGCGATTTAGGTGTAGAATTACCTGCTGAAGATGTCCCCGTCCTCCAAAAACGGCTAATTGCTACCGCTAACCGTTTGGGAATTCCCATCATCACTGCGACTCAAATGCTCGATAGCATGGTGAATAATCCTCGCCCAACTCGCGCCGAAGTTTCTGACGTAGCCAACGCGATTTTAGACGGTACTGATGCGGTAATGCTCTCCAACGAAACCGCCGTCGGTAAATACGCTGTCGAGGCTGTAGCAACTATGGCGCGAATTGCCGAACGTATGGAAAGAGAAGCCGCCGAAAACGGCAATGCTCGTAAGGAACGCGACACGCGCCGTTCGATTCCTAACGCCATTAGCCAAGCTGTAGCACAAATTTCCGAACAATTGGGTGCAGCGGCAATAATGTCGCTGACACAAAGCGGTGCCACTGCCCGTAATGTATCCAAATTTCGCCCCCAAACGCCAATTTTGGCTGTTACACCTCATGTTAATGTCGCACGGCAGTTGCAGATGGTATGGGGTGTCAAGCCGCTATTAGTACTAGAGTTGCCCTCGACAGGTCAGACTTTCCAAGCCGCGATTAATGTTGCGTTGGAAAATAAATTGGTTGTACAGGGCGATTTAGTCGTAATGACCGCAGGAACACTTCAAGGTATTTCCGGTTCGACCGATTTGGTTAAAGTTGAGGTTGTCACAGCCGTACTTGGTCAGGGTATTGGGCTGGGACAAGGTTCCGTAAGCGGTCGCGCACGAGTCGCGCATACAGCTATGGACGTTGGCAATTTCGATCGCGGTGATATTTTGGTTGCTTCCCGTACTAATGCTGACTTTGTTGAGGCAATTCGCAAATCGGGCGGTATTATTACTGAAGATGAGAGTCTTACAAGCCACGCGGCTGTAATTGGGATGCGTCTTGGTGTCCCTGTAATTGTAGGGGTAAAACAGGCAACGCAAGTTATTCGTGATGGCTCAATTTTAACAATGGACACGCGGCGCGGCTTAGTTTATTCGGGTGCTGTTAATGGTACTGTAGTTACGACTTGAGGGAGGAGCGGAGTTGGGAGGAGCGGAGTTAGAATTCAGAAGTCAGGAGTTAGGAGTTGGGAGGAGCGGAGTTAGGAGTTAGGAGTTAGGAGTTAGGAGTTAGGAGTTAGGAGTTAGGAGTT
>CAXTCQ010000407.1:0-5981 GCA_964242965.1 uncultured Calothrix sp.
CGCTCTCGGTGATCATCCAGTATGTCTCCTTCAAGCTCACCAGGAAGCGGGTCTTCAAGATGGCCCCGATCCACCACCACTTCGAGCTCGCGGGATGGCAGGAGAATAAGATAGTGGTGCGGTTCTGGATCATAGAGGCCGCCTTCGCCGCCTCGGGCTTCGTCATCTACTATTTCACCCTCTACAACGACGCCGTATGAAGCGTAAATCGGTGATGACTTCGCTGTCCGGTGGGTTCGTGAGGTCGGGGAAAATACTGCTACTCGCGGCTCTCTTTGTAGCTTCGGGGTGGCCCTGCGAGGGCCGTGGATCACTGGTATGAAGAAGCTGGTGGTTTCGTCACTTCACGCGGCCAGGAGCCGCGAATCGGGGACCGAGCGAAGTAGAGAGCCTTCCAGGCACCGAAGGTCGAGCATGAAGGAGAGCCAAGAACAGAGAGTGGTCAGTCGAGAACCCCTACTCCCTACTCCCTACTCCTTACTCCCCATACCCCTTTTCGCATGAATATTTTTCATGTGTTTCTTGACTGTATTTAAAGTAATGTAAAGCTCGTCGGCAATTTTCTTATAAGTATAGTTAGCGCGAAAAAGCAACCAAATTTCAGCTTCTCGCGGTGTTAGTTCGTATTTTTTGATTTCGACAAGTGCTGCATTTCTAACCGACTCGTAACGATTTTCAATAGTAATTAGCAGGCAAGGATGGGAAATTTTTTCTAAATTCAGCCATCGAACCCGAACGCGAAGATTCGTTAAATTGTCAAAAACGATTTCATCTGAAACAATTAAATTTTCGTTAGCATATAATCTATGGCTATCTATCAAAAATTTGCAAAGCTTCCAAATTTCCGATGGGACAAAATTATCATTGGGGTTAGCTTGTTGAATTGAAAAGCAAATACTGCGAGCATTTGAGTTTGCATAAACTAGCTCGCCAGTTTCAGTTAAAATTAAGATACCATCTTGCAAACCTTCAATGACTTCTTGTAAAAATGTTGCTTGCTGTAAATTATTGGACTTAATTTTTCGCTTTAGTGTTGGTTGTGCCGATGTTTCATTTAAAGCTATCATAGGTATTTTTTGATAAATATAGTTTTGATTCAATCAATTGATTTGCATTAAAACACACTCTAATTGGTCTAAATAAATTAGGTTGTTAATCAAGCAAATATCAGAATAGCTATTAGAGAAAAACTCAAGTTAGGTGATTTGCGACATAATTTGAATACAAGTTTGCCAACAAATATTTCGGATAAATATCCGAAAATGTTCTTAGCGAACCAAATGGGCTTAGGTATATACTTACTTAACTATTATTCCTACTCCCCACACTGCTGCACGGGCGGGTTCACTAAGTATGGTATTAGGTAATAAAAGATGCTAGTAAAACCGCCCTTCCCTACTTTCTATTCCCTACTCCCTATTCCCCACGCTCTACTCGACAGGGCGCATCTGCATGTAAGCTAGTACGGAGATGAACAGCAATAGAGAGATTAAGATAGCGCCTTATGTCAATAATTGCTCTCAGAGCGTGGTATCTTCAAGATTACGAGCCGATTAACGAGTTGGAGAAACGTCCGGCAGATATTCGCCTGAGTAAAAAGAGCCTGCTAAAATCAGCAATGCGTGCCGACTTTTTAGAAGATACTGAGGACATTAAAAAGTCAACCTGGTTTGGACGTTATCTCGAAGGTGATAATATTGAGTTTTATATTGAAGGTAGCGGTGGCTATTGCGTTGCGAATATTGACTTGATTAGTCACGAGATTTATTTCACTAAGCAGGCTTTGTTGTCGCAATTAGAACCGACAGTATTTTTTTGCTACCAAACTGAGTTTAAAGAAGCGAGTGAAACGTTACGCGAAGGTTTGCAGCAAAGCTTGGATAAATTGAATAAGCGATCGCGTTTACCTCTAGCTTTAGTCGAATCATATCGTCCTAAAGATGCGCCCGTGCGAATTAACCGCACGATGATGCGAAAAATCAGGCGAAGTTTGTTGTTTATTGCGGATATTACCCCTATTGCCCGCATTGACGGTGAAGCACCACAGCTTATTCCCAGTCCGAATGTTTGTGTTGATATCGGTTATGCAATTCAAAGCAAGCGAACCGAGCAAATTTTACTAACTTATCAGCAGCGTCCTGAATTTACAGGACAATTTCCCTTTGACTTACCACCATCACAAATTCTTCAGTTCAAAGATAGTAAGGAATTAAATCATATTCTTACTGATGCAATTGAGACGCAGTTAGGACGATTTAAGTTGTTTTAGGGAAGTTAGGAGTTAGGAGTTAGGAGTTCGGAGTTAGGAGTTCGGAGTTAGGAGTAGGGAATCAGGAGTCAGGAGTCAAAATTATATTCTGTATTCTGTATTCCCTACTCCCTACTCCCTATTCCCTACTCCCTTCATTTAAAATATGTACAAAGATAGATGAAATAAAAACGAAGCAGTAACATATTAAGACTGAAGAGGTAGAGTTTATCCATAATTACCAGTGAAACTTACTGCGCTCGATGGATGCGACTTCAATGTTAAACGTCAACCGTCTGCGATCGCATAATTTTTGTCAATTCGCTTCACGTTCGCTGGTTATACGAACAGCGAGTGCGTCTGCGATTTTAGTTGGCTGCTTGGTGTTAATAGGGTGGTGTTTCGGTATCGAAGTCCTTAAACAAGGTCTTTGGATTCCAACCCCAATGAAGGCGAATACTGCCCTGTGCTTTATTATATGTGGCGTTTCGCTATGGTTACTAAGTTTATTGCCACAAGAATTATTCGAGCCAAATCAAGCAAGTAATAGCCAAGCAGAATTTCGTCACTTTTTGATAGTAAGTATTTCGAGATTGGGTGCTTTGACAGTCGAGGTAATTGGCTTACTGACAGTATGTGAATATGTATTTGGCTGGAATTTGGGTATTGATGAGTTGCTGGTTCGAGATACGGTAATATCAGCGACAAGTAACGGACGAATGGGGTTGAATACAGCGCTGAATTTTGCGCTGGTTGGTAGAGCGTTAGAACTTTTGAGTCAACCGCGTACTTACCGTAGTTTTTGGTACGCGCAAATTTTGCCTTTGATTGTCCTTTTGATTGCATTGCAGGCAAGTACTGGTTATGTCTATAAAGTTAGCGTTTTAGATAATATAGCTCCTGATATCGGCTCGATGGCTTTACATACAGCATTAACATTTGCTGTGTTGTGCTTGGGAATTTTGTGGGTTCGTGCCGACAAAGCATTAATGCGACTAATTACAATCGATAATTACGGTGGGTTGCTGGTACGGCGATTGTTAGTTGCTGCGATCGCATTACCGTTAGTATTAGGATGGTTAATTTTACAAGGATATCGCAATGGCGTTTACGATGTGGCGTTCGCGCTATCGCTGTTTGCGATTGTTTTGATTGCGATTTTTGCTGCTTTGATTTGGTTGAGTGCAGCAAGTTTGGAAGGTGTGAGTCGTCAGCGCGACCAGCAAGCTGCGCTACGCGAACGCGTGCAAGCAACGTTAAAGATAAACGAAGAAAAATTGCAAAGTTTTGTTGAGTCGAATGTAATTGGAATTCTGTTTGGCGATGTCTATGGTAATGTACGCAATGCCAACGATGAATTTTTGCGGATGGTTGGGTACGAACGCGAAGAATTAGAAGCAGGGAAGATACGTTGGGTTGATATTACACCATCTAAGTACGGACAAACCGATAAACAAAAGGTTGCAGAAGCGAGAGTACATGGTGTGTGTAAGGCATATGAGAAAGAATATATCCGTAAAGATGGCAGTCGCGTCCCGGTTTTAGTCGGTTATACGTTAGTAGGAGAAAACCACGAAGAGTCGATTGCATTTATTTTAGATTTAAGCGAACGCAAACAAGTCGAAGCCGCATTGCAGCAAAGTGAAGAACGCTTCCGCTTGGCAGTTGACAATATTCCCGATATGTTTACTATTTACGACGCACAGCGAAGATTACAATTTGTGAATGCTGAGGCTTTGCGCGTTAATAGCAAGACTAATGCCGAAGTTTTGGGAAAAACCGATGAAGAAATTTTCCCAGAAGAAATAACGAGAACATACCTCGATAGCTTAATTAAAGTTCAACAAACCCATACTGCCCAAACTACCGAAGCGACCATTACCTTACCCAATTTTGTCACATTCACGACGCTGATTAAATACGTGCCGGTGTTGAAGGAAAACGGTGAACTCCATCAAATTCTGGCATTTAATAACGATATTACTGCTAGCAAACAAGCCGAAGCGACACTTCGCAGTCAGCAAAAATGGCTCGAATATTTGCTCAACTTGATGCCAACACCACTGGTTTTAATCGAACCGGGAACCGCGAAGGTGACATTTGCCAACCATGCTGCTGATGAAATTGCAGGTGGTGATTTTCCTAAAGGCAAATTAGCCGAATATGACACATATTATTATAGTAATGCCGCAGGTTTGCCTATTCCCTACGAACAGATGCCGGGGGTTAGAGTTGCTCGTGGAGAAAGACTCGAAGGATTTGAAGTCGATTGGCATACTCCCGCCGGAATGCGATCGCTACTGATATTCGCTGATACATTACCTGCAATGCACGGTCATGCGGCAACTTGCGTGTTGATGTTTCAAGATATTAGCAAGCTCAAACATGTGGAAAAAGCGCTTTCATTAGGTTACAGGCGTTTAGAGTTACTATCTAGTACTGCTAGCGATTTGCTATCGAGCCAGAAACCGATTGCGTTACTTGACAGTGTTTTCCAGAAGCTGTCCGAACAAATAGGTTTAGATTTTTACTTTAATTATTTAGTCGAATCAGTCAAAGAAGAAATGCACCTTGCCTCATATCAAGGATTTGACGAGGAATTGGCAAGTAAAATCAGAGTATTAAACTTTAGCCAAGGAGTTTGCGGTAAAGTCGCCATCCTGCGTCAGCCAATTGTCCTTGAAGATGTCCAGCAATCAACAGACTCCAGAACTGAGATAATTCGCGCTTTGGGAATTACAGCATTTGCAAGTTACCCTTTGATTGCTCAAGAAAAGCTGTTTGGAACGTTGTGTTTCGGCAGTTGCACGCGCTCAAAATTTAGCCAGAACGAAATCGGGATGATGCAAGCTGTATGCGACCAAATTGCGATCGCCATTGAAAGGTCGCGTTTACTCGGTTCGTTGCAGCAGCAAACCGAACAGTTGCGCGAAGCCAACCGCATGAAAGATGAATTTTTAGCGATATTATCCCACGAATTGCGATCGCCACTCAATGCCATATTAGGATGGGCGCAGTTATTGCGATCGCGTCCCAATCTCGACGAAACCAAAAAAGTCCAAGCAATCGAAACCATCGAACGAAATGCTCGCACCCAAAAGCAACTCATCGAAGACTTGCTTGATATTTCGCGTATCATTCGCGGTAAACTGCGACTCAATGTCACATCCTGCAACCTCGTTCCTATCATCGAAGCTGCGATTGAGACAGTACGTATCGCCGCTGAAGCTAAAGAAATCGAATTAAAATTTTTAATTAAAGTCAATCAACAAACTATTTCAGTTAGCAAGCAAGAACCACTAGCGACTCACTATCCGAAATTATTTGTCACAGGTGATGCCGAACGGTTACAACAAATTACCTGGAACCTGATTGCCAACGCCATCAAATTTACACCATCTTCGGGACAAGTCGAAGTCAAACTATCTACCGAATCCAGCCCAGAAAGCCCTTCGAGCGACCCGGATTGCGTCCTCATCCAAGTCAGCGACAATGGTATGGGTATAGTCCAAGACTTTATTCCTTACGTATTCGACCGCTTCCGGCAAGCCGACAGTTCCAGCACGCGATCGCACGGAGGGTTAGGCTTAGGCTTGGCAATTGTCCGGCATTTAGTTGAACTCCACGGTGGAACAGTCAGCGTCGAAAGTCCAGGAGAAGGGCAAGGTTCCACCTTCACCGTCAAGTTACCTCTATTATTCCGCAAAGACGACCAACATACCCCGTTGTCTCC
>CAXTCQ010000408.1:0-5901 GCA_964242965.1 uncultured Calothrix sp.
GGGGAGAAAGGGAGAAAGGGAGAAGAGTAATTTAATTTGTGTTACATAAACGGCAACGTGACTAACCAATCATAAGCAAACTGCCATACTTGCATTATGTTCATCTGTCTAGAGGTAGAATGTTGTGAGGACTAGTTTTATTGCAATACCATCTTCAGTGGTTGCCCTTGGCATCGCAGCTTTGGGTGGGATGATGTTTGCGGGTTGTGCTTCGGTTCCTAACACGACTAATGAATCAGCATTGCAAAGTTCATTAAGTCAAGCGAATAATCTCGCAGCATTACCCCCAGATGCATCAGCTAATACAAGTGCAGCAAAGGAATCACTGCAAGATGCAACTCAAATTCGACAAAATGTACCAAAGCAATCGCAACTTATCAAAAAGGCGGCGATGACTATGGTGGTAGAATCGGTTGATAAAAGCGTTAATGCTGTTACAGAAATTATTAATAAGCAACAAGGCGATTTAATTAAGCTCTCAGAGAATCAACCGAAGGATGAATTTGCCCGCCATACAGCAGGGATACAGTTAAGAGTACCGCAAAATACGCTCAATTCGACGTTGGATGAGTTAGCGAAATTGGGTAGCGTCAAAAGTCGCAATATTACAGCTGAAGATGTCGGCTCGCGCATTGTTGATTTTCAGGCACAATTAAGCAATTTGCGACGAACTGAAACAAATCTCCAAAAAATCATGGATAAAGCAGGTACGGTGCGCGATACTTTGAGCGTATCGCAGGAACTTAGCAATGTCCGTGAGTCCATCGAAAGGATTGCTGCTCAATTAAAAAGCTTACAAAATCAAGTATCGTATTCAACTATATCTTTAAATTTAGAAGCTGCAACTTCGAGTAAAAATCCGCAACGTGGTTTCGGTTTACAAGTTAAAGAAACCTGGAGTAAATCTACTAATTCGGTAGGTAAGTTTAGCGTTGGTTTATTGAAGTTGGGAATTTGGTTGATTGCATACAGTCCGTATCTATTTATTATTGCAGCTGGTGCTTATGCATTTACTCGGTGGCAGCGCGGTTTGAATTCTGCGATCGCATCGAAATCAACAGTTGATAAAAAGTAGATACAATAGTATTTTAATATGCTTAATTATGAATGAATTCATCTCAATAAATTGTCAATTTAACTGTTATAAAAACCACAAGTTGAGCCAAAAGTAGGTTGGGTGAAACGTAAGCGCAAAGCGCAGGCTACGCCAACGCGCAGCGTGTCCCCTTGGGACGAGCGTGGAACCCAACTGCCATTGTTGGGTTACGCTCCGCTACACCCAACCTACTATATATATTTTCGCAAAGTAAGTAGGTTTTTTGGAAATAAAACCAACTATCCGCGAGAAATGTAAAATGCCCCTCACGAATGACAACTAACAACGGACAAATAACACGCGTTCTACTTATCACCATTGACTCATTGTTAATCGCTTCCGCAACGCTTCCAAAAGCTTGATAAAATCCTCCGGTAACGGCGCGATCGCTTCAATCAATTCTCCAGAAACAGGATGCTGTACTTTCAACTTCCATGCGTGCAGGACTTGACCAGATAAATTTATACCAATCGAACGAGCCGAACTGTAAAGGGGGTCGCCTACAATTGGATGACCATTTTGGGCGCTGTGAACGCGAATTTGATGGGTGCGTCCGGTTTCGAGTTGAAAGCGTATCACCGTATAATTACCGAGACGCTCTTGAACTTGCCAGTGAGTTACTGCTTCGCGTCCCCCCTTTTCTACGGGTACGATTGCCATCTTTTTGCGGTCAACGGGATGACGACCAATCGGTAAATCTATTGTACCGCTTGGGGTTTTGGGTGCGCCGTAGACAATACCCAAATATTCGCGTCGTGCAGTTTTTGCTTTGAGTTGTGCTTGCAGATGCTGGTGTGCAAGTTCGGTTTTGGCAATTGCGATCGCACCTGTTGTATCTTTATCGAGTCGGTGGACAATTCCAGGACGCTGAACCCCACCGATTCCCGGTAAGTTGGGACAATGCGCGAGTATGGCATTAACTAACGTACCATCGGGATGTCCTGGGGCAGGATGGACGACTAAATCGGCAGGTTTGTTAAGAATTATTAATTGGTCGTCTTCGTAGAGGATATCAAGGGGGATATTTTGGGCTTGGAGTTCGAGGGGTTGGGCTTCGGGTACAATTACGGTGATTAAGTCGTCTTCCTTAACTATTACTTTTTTTGATGTGCATTCTTTGAGATTGAGTTGTACGTGACCTTGTTCGATGAGTTGTTGAATGCGCGATCGCGTAAAGTCTGGTAAATATGAAGCAAGGTAACGGTCGAGACGTTCTCCACCTGCTACAACTTGTAGGTTGATTTCGTTCACAATTGGTCTATTATTATTTGCTCGTGCTGGCAAGTGCTTGTTAGCAGCGATGTTTTTATTTTAACTGAATATCTAGATTCCCGGCTTTTTAGACGTAGGTTGGGTGGAACGAAGTGGAACCCAACTATTAAATGTTGGGTTTCGCTTACGCTACACCCAACCTACAACTACAACTAGTTATCAAAATTAATAACTAACTACAAAAGCAAACTTAGCTACTGAGTAATATTTTAAATTTTGAGTAAATTTCCAAAAATTGTCCGGGAGGCAACATTTATACAAAAATGCCAATTTAGTAAAAGCTTAAATTTAACGATCGTTAAAATATTGATTTACAGGTCAAAGTAAGGGTTTTCTAGGTTTTAAATTGATTACAACTATCCAAGTGTAAATTCGTAAATATCCAATTTCATGGTTGGATTTGTGACTTGATTACTTTCAGGTAAATATCCGAAGTATCTAATAAATTTATTGACTTCTTTATAATGTTATTCATGCATATTTTTATTTCTCTGTTAAGTTAGGATAATGTAAATGTTAAGTCAGTAGCTAACCATCTACCAACAAACTAAAAATAGTTGCGATCGCTTTGAGATTCTACTATTTAAGGTTAGCCATAAATCATTTTACATCCTGTGGTAAAAAATATCTAGGGTGACAATTCGTTACAACATAAATCGAAGTTTTCTTTTAATTCAAACAAACACAAACATCGAAAACGGTGAAAATCTCAATTTAAATTTTAATTAATTCCAAATATTTAATGCATTCTGTATATACATCCTATGCAAACAGTTCCTATTGGTAGATATAGATTTTTCCAGCGGCTGCAACCATTATTCATATTAAATAAAATAACTAGTACTCCTGTAAATGGTTGCTTGCAAGTTTTTAGTGCCTCTATTTCTTTGTTAATTTACTTTGAACAAGGAAAGTTGGTATATGCTTGCTATGCTGACAAAATGTTTGATTTACTCTACAAAAAATTACAGATACTCAGTCAAGAAATACCAATCAATAGCCACACATACAATAAATTAAGGACAATTTTTGAAACAGCTATCGATAACCAAGCAATACCACTACCTGACTATCTAGCAATTTGTTGGTTAGTCAATCAGAAATATATAACTTCAAGTCAGGCAGGTATACTTATTGAAGAATTAGCACTTGATGTTTTTGAATCATTTTTATGTTTAGAAGAAGGTAGTTATGAATTCGCACCCCAAAGCTTTATTGATAACATGCCAAAGTTTTGTCGTTTAGATGTGCGACAAACTATTGAAAAATGCCAGAAAAAGTCAAAAAATCGGCGTTCTAAATCATCAGCGACCGCTAAACAGCATTCACCACAACCAAAAATAGCCGAATTGAGTCAGAATGGAATGCAGCATCAAAATAACGGTACTAACCACAAATATGAGCAAAATCACAAGCAGTCAAAAGAAAAAGATAATTACACAATTATGTCTATTGATGATAGTCCTGCTGTATTAAATGCAATTAAAAGGTTTTTAGACGAAGAATTTTTCTATGTAGTTACAGCTAATGACCCATTAAAAGCTTTAATGCAAACCACCCGCGTCAAACCCGATTTAATTTTACTTGATATTGGGATGCCAAATTTAAATGGTTATGAGTTATGTTCGCTATTGCGGAAACATTCGTATTTTCAAAATACACCAGTAATTATGGTGACAGCGAGAAGCGGTTTTATTGATAGGGTAAAAGCAAAATTTGTTGGTGCTTCTGGGTATTTAACTAAACCTTTTACACAAGCTGATTTACTCAAAGTTATTTTTCAGCATTTGAAAGTTTATAAATGAGTAAGTAGGTACGGTTTCCGAATAAAATGCATCTTAACCTATTTGTAAAATACCTTTAATTACAAACGACCCCTCGTAGAAAGCATTGCGTGCAGCTTCACTACTGCCCCAATTACAACTATCGCCGGTGCCTCAAACCCGTTTTTTTCGACTGACTCAACTATCGTCCCTAATTCCCCAATCAATTCTTCCTGTTCGGGACGAGTACCCCATCTTACCAAGGCTATTGGTGTGTCTGCACTCAAATCGGCTTTCCTTAATTCTTCTACAATGTAAGGCAAATTGTGAATGCCCATGTAAATTACAATTGTCTGGGATCCATGCGCGATCGCACTCCAATTGATTGCGGGTTTATACTTACCTGCGGCTTCATGTCCGGTTACAAATGTCACGGACGAACTATACAATCTATGCGTTAAAGGAATTCCTGCATAAGCTGGAGCCGCTAGACCCGATGTGATACCGGGCACAACTTCCACTGATATTCCCGCGAGGAGCAATTCTTCCATTTCTTCGCCACCGCGTCCAAAAATAAACGGGTCGCCACCTTTTAGGCGTACAATAATCGCATTATCTTGGGCTTTCTCAATCATTAATTGCGTCGTTTGTTCCTGTAACAGCGAATGCCTACCCATACGCTTCCCAGCATCGATTTGTTCGGCTAGCTGGTTAATCATCCCTAGAATTGCCGGACTGACGAGTGCATCGTAGATTACTACATCTGCACATTCGAGTAAAGCCTTGCCTTTGACCGTCATTAATCCTGGGTCTCCGGGTCCCGCACCAACAAGATATACTTTACCCAAACATTTACTACTGTTGTCGTCTGCACGGTTCATTCTTTCAATATATCCCAAATTAAATCGACTAATTCTGGGTTTGCTCCTAACGGTTCAGTTAAATGGAAGCATACCTCAGGGAATTGTAATTGTAGCTTTTCTACTGCTCCTGCGATCGCATCAGTTATACCACCTGCAAATAAGAAATATGGCATAATCGTAATTTGCCGATATCCATCTGTCACGAGTTGTGCAACTTGCGATTCTACAGAAGGCGGTACTGCCCAATAGGCGATAATAACATTTAAATTTGATACTAATTTATCCATCGCTTCTTGAAAGCCTGGACGACTGCTACCATGCGCTAGCAAAATGTATTTTTCAGCAGAAACCGCATTTTTTTGTGCTAACAAGTTTACCAAACCACCGTTACTGCCCAAATATGGTTGTAATTCAATAATGGCATTTTCGCCGAGAATTTGTTGTGCTTGAGCAATTTCTGCGGGAATGTCTTCCATAACATGGACTCCCGGCAGTAGAAACAAGGGTAATATTTTGATGCGGATTGGTTTTTGTGGCGATGCTAATATTGAACGGCTAAATTCAACGATTTGTGCGTGTAATGGTTCGGGTTGTAGTTCTAGATAAGCTGTACCGACTTCACTTTTCAGCTTTTGGGAAACTAAATTCGCCAGTTTTTGCATCGCAATTTCCGGACGCGGGTCGTGACTTCCGTGAGATACCAACAGGTATGCAGATGGCATTGTTGACACTTCCCTTTCTTGTAAGTAAGTCAATATATAGGTAGATTTTATGTTAGCAATTTTTAGGCGCTCTCTGTCGTAGTGCTTATTTTTGTCGGGGCAGAGATGTTGCGTTTCGGCTTCGGACTTATTCGTAAGTCCACGCTGACATTGGTGGTTTTTGGTTGGTTGGTGTGGGGGGGGGC
>CAXTCQ010000409.1:0-5890 GCA_964242965.1 uncultured Calothrix sp.
AATTAAGCTAACGAACTATAGGGAAAACACTAAAGTTTTTTACTGTTGCTACCCCGTTTTTCTCTTCATTTTTTTTCATTTCTTTAATTTTCGCTTCCAGACTTACTACTGCTTCTGAATAATTGTAGGTAGTTCTCTTACTCAAGTAAGCGTTAAATGATGGAGTTTTAATTTTACCTTCATTCTCTTCTATCAAAGTCACAAGGTTCGGCTTCAATTCCTCTAATTCTTTTGAAAGTTCATCCATGATTAACTTAATTTCTTTATATCTGAGTAAATATTTTTCTTTATCATATCCTAACTCAATTATTGGTAAATCTTCAGATGCAAAAAGGTCGTTAAGTGGAGGGTTGAATTTAGCAATTTGTTCTTTTTCCCATTCGTTAATATCATCTATATCGTTCCAGGGTAAATAAGCTATTCTGTCAACTCGATTAGTAATGAAATCATTCAAACGTTCGTGTTGTTCGTGACTAGCCCTGAGCGAAGATTCAGATTTACCTATATACCAAACTCGATTCGCTGCGTCAACTGCAAAATATAACCCTGGTGTATCGGGTAAATTATTAGTTTGACTTAAAAAGACTTTTGCAAGCTTTTTGATTTGGATATCTAGCATAATTTTAATATGTCCTTGCTACTCTATCAAAAATTATAGATGCAAATATTAAAATCAAACCTCGCTCTCAATGCTTTAAATTTACCTAACTGGAGTTTAGAGGTATAGAACTCAATTCTTCGTAGAGACGTTTTGGCAAAACGTCTTTACATTCGTTCCACATTTATCCAACTGCGGTTCTTGTAATAATTTGCCGCATTTGTTCGGGAGTTAAATATGGATTAGCACTCAACATCAACGCAGCAACACCGGAAACATAAGGTGTAGCCATCGAAGTACCATTCATAAATTCATAGTTGTCACCGGGAGTCGTGGAATAGATATCTACACCCGGGGCAACTACATAATTCATATCGCTATCTGAACCTGCCAAGTTGGAGAAATCAGCCATGTAATTTTGGGAATCGATCGCACCAACGGTAATTCCCCAGTAATTAGCTAAATGACCCGGATACACGGGTTCGCTAGCACCTTCATTACCTGCTGCCATAACCACAATCGCACCTCTTTCGGTAGCATATTGAACTGCATCTGCAACTACATCGGTATAACCTCCACCAAGGCTGAGATTAATCACATTTGCACCATTATTTGCTGCATAGTAGATGCCTCGTGCAATATTTTCATTAATACCCTTGCCATTTTCATCTAGTACCCGCACTGGCATAATTTTTGCATTGTAAGCAACACCCGTGATTCCATAGCCATCAGACTCCGCAGCAATGATTCCCGCTACATGAGTTCCATGATTTACTTCATCCATCGGGTCATAGTTATTGTCAACAAAATTCCATCCAATCGCATCATCAATATATCCATTGCTGTCATTATCAATACCATCACCAAAGATTTCACCTTCGTTAATCCAAATATTGTTGTCCAAATCTGTGTGGGTGTAATCCACTCCACTATCAATTACAGCAACAACAACATTCTCTCCTGTATAACCTTGCGTCCAGACTTCGGGAACTGCGATCGCATCGAGTCCCCAATCGTAATAGTTGCTGTGATTGGCAACATCAGCAAAACGCTGTTCTCCAATAGCTGCTGCAACTGCGGCAGCTGCATCAACTGTTCCGTAACCGTAGACTTCACTGAACTTATACCTTTGTGCTAGCGATTGAATAGGTGCAGAATACTCGCTCGGCAAAATAGCTTCTACATTTTCTGATAGTTCGGTAGAGAAACTAGAAGATTGATAGGAATTCAAGGAAAGTGTATCTGAGTCTAATTGTGAAATACTGGTAGATATTGAAATTTGAGATAAATTGTCTACAAGTTGGCTAGATTTATCAACTGAAGCGTCAAACATAGGATTTGAGATAAATAGTTTTTAGTCACGCACTATTTACTATTTCTCAGTCCCTAAACTTATGCAGTTAGTTACAAATTTATTGTTATTTGTCATTTGTCATTGGTAAGGATTTAAGCATTTTGCATTATGAGCGGGTAAAATAGATTTTATTTCCGCCAACCTACTTCTAGCCGTTTTATTTACTACCTGTTCTTCCAAATGAAAATGGTTTATTTATAGGCTGATTATTTTCGCTGAGTTGTTTAGCAATATCGAGAATAGTCTTTGTCCAAGGATGTTCTGGATAGCGCAGACAAAAAATATCACTGCTAGCTAAATGAAACATCTCGTCGCAAACAGGTAAAACCCCGGCAACAGGAACATTATAAGTAGTTTGAACCTGCTGCCGCAATTTGTCATGATTGAGGCTAACTAATGCTTTATTGACAACTAGAAGCATTTTGGGTACTTCTAATTTACGTGCTACATCGATTGTGACTGCTGTACCTTGATAGTCTTGTTTATCGGGACGTAAAATCACAACTAATATATCAGAAATAATTGCTGAAAGAAGTGTTTCTTCGTTGATTCCAGGATGAGTATCAATAAATAGATAATCTAATTTGAGACGCTGAATAAGATAGCGAAACCCTTCATTTAATAAACGTGCGTCATATCCTTCTCGGAGAATCCGCGAAATTTCACTAGTTTTAATGCTCGAAGGAATTAGATAGATTTTACCGCGATTATTTGCAAACCAATTTTGTTTTGTAGCAAATATATTACTAACATCGTAGCTAGCAGCATCAATTGTACAGCGTCCCCATAAATAATCATTGAGCGTGTGTTTAACTTTAGTTTCATCCAAGCCAAAAGGAATGTGAATCCCTGGAGATTGGATATCTGTATCGACAATACCAACGCGATATCCCGAACGTGCGATCGCAGTAGCAAGATTAGCAGTAACGTTAGATTTTCCCGTACCACCTCGGAAAGAATGAACTGAAATAATTTTTGCCATGATTTAAAAAAGTTATGAGTTAGGAGTTAGGAGTTAGGAGTTAGGAGTGAGGAGTGAGGAGTTAGGAGTTAGGAGTAAAGAGTGAAGAGTGAGGAGTTAGAAATGAGGGGTCAGGAGTTAGGGATGAGGAGATAGAAGGTAAAGACTTAGGTTGAGAAATGAGATATTAGGAATGAAAAATTAACAATTACTAACTTCTAACTCCTAACTTGTCACTCCCGACTTCTAACTCCTAACTCGTCACTCCTGACTTCTAACTCCTAACTCCTAACTCGTCACTCCTGACTTCTAACTTCTAGCTTCTAACTCCTAACTCCTAACTCCTAACTCCTAACTCCTAACTCCTAATTACTCCCTCCACTGTTTGCGAATCTCTTTTGCGCTTTTCTTGAGATTTTGGAAATAATCACTTTCCTCAATTTCTGAGACTTGATGTCTTACTTGAGTTTGGTCAACTTCGACTTGCAATTGTTTTAATTGTTCGGCTAGTTGTCGTTCGCGCATATAAATTTCGCGTACCATTTTTTGAAATACTCGTGCAAGTTGTCCAAGTTCGTCAGTACGTTGGTAAGTATCAGTTAATGAGTCTTCTAATACCCTAATTTCAGTCGCGCTGACAGTATCTTTACTGATTGTTTGAGCAAGTTGAGCCATTGGTTTTAAAGGTTGAATCACTCTTTTTTTAAGTAAATAATTAATAGCAACGATAACTAATGCAAAAATTCCAATAAATATATTGATGAATAGAAAAAGTGCTTGACGTGCGTTGCTCGTGACTTCACTTGCAGGGACATAAATAACTTGAGCACCGATAACTTGGTTTAACTCCCAACCGTAACCGTTTTCAGTTCCATATCGTTCGACATGGCTTTTGGGAGCAACCTCTGGGGTACTATGGCATTTTAGACAGTTGGAACTTGTGACCGCAAGAGGTTGAGCGCTGTAAAACAAACGCTCAGAAGCAAACCTGCGATAACCGGAGAGAGATTTGACAGTGCGATCGCTCGAAAATTTCTCAATCAACTTTGCCTCAAATCTGTCTGCTTGGTTAGCTAAATTTGTAGGATTGAAAGCTGCATCTTTATACATAAAATCTTTGTACTTCCAATTTTCCTTAAACGTCTCAAATACCTGTCTAGCAACAAAGTTAGGATTTATTTCCGGAATAAAGCTTTGCGAGTCGCTCATTTGAGTTACTAAAGGGGCAATTTGCTTGATGGTATACCTTCTGACTGCATTTACCATTTGCATAGCTATCTGCCCGCGATAGACTATCTCTGTTTGGGCTTTTTGCTCCAGTGCTTGCGATAAAGCAAATCCTCCTAGTGCAATTCCACCAATAAAAATCAGTGACAACAATAGCGTAAACTGAGACGCGAGTTTCAGACGACTGAGTTTAAAACGACTTAGCATTTCTCAATTTCCCTCGACGGTCTTTTTATACTATATATCTGGACTATGTTAACTCGTGCAGATTGGCATCTCCTACTAAAGTTGGAGTCGCTTCGATGGAGAAAAGCAGTTTTCAATCCGAACTTTCTCCCGATACACAAGCTTTTACTAATTGCATACTATGAACACATGAAGCGAAACGAAACGCAGTCAAGGCAACCGAGACAATCGGAAACAGCTTAAAAGAGACTGCTGAAAATAGCTAAATCTAAAATTACACAAAATTACACAATCGCGGAGACAAAATCATGAACAACGAATTGAACGCAGTTGAACTTTCCGATTTAGAACTTGATACAGTAGCAGGTGGATTTTCATTCTCGATTGGTGAAGGTCAAAGCTTATCACTAGGTACAAACAGCAGCTTCTCGCAAAAAATTCTCCAAGTTGGTCAATCAACGTTCTCCGGTCCTACTGGTAGTAGTACAACAAGCTTATTCAATGTAAGCGAAATCTTCACCGACGCAAGTCAATCTTTTGGTGTTGGTAACTAAAAATCAAGAAATAGCATTTACTAAATACACAAAAGTACGAGTCCACATATCCCTTAAATTACACAACAACGGAGACAACATCATGAATAACGAATTAAACGCAGTTGAACTTTCCGATTTAGAACTCGACACAGTAGCAGGTGGATTTGCATTCTCGATTGGTGAAGGTCAAAGCTTATCGCTGGGTACAAACAGCAGCTTTGGACAAAAAGTTCTACAAGTTGGTCAATCAACTGTTTCCGGTCCTGGTGGTAGCGGTACTCAAACCGTTGTGGGAGCAGGTAGCTTATTTACCGACGCAGGTCAAAGTTTCGGTATCGGTAACTAATTTTCTTGACTCAAGTTTCGATTTTTCAGGCGTAGGTTGGGTGGAACGTAAGCGCAAAGCGCAGGCTACGCCAACGCGCTTCGCGTTCCCGAAGGGTAGTGGAACCCAACTATTAAATGTTGGGTAACGCTAACGCGCTACACCCAATCTACAACCTAATCGTATATTGATACAAGTTTAAGCAAGGACTGCTCAACTGAGCAGTCCTTGTTTTTATTGTTGGAACTATTTTCCCAAGCATTTGCATGAGTACCGACCTGCCAGAAATATATAAGCTTTAGCAGCCATAAATTTATTGAAACGATTCGGGAGCATCCTTATAATCACCAACTTCTATATGGAGAAATCTAATGTTTAACTTTGAGCAAAAAAATATAGATAGTACTCCCGTTGAACTCTCAGAGGAGGAACTAGACGGAATTTCGGGTGGAATCAGTATTTACTTTTCTGGTTCTACGTTTGAAGGAAGCAATATGTTTGCGTCACAGCGAAGAGGTTCGCGTCGTAGAGGTTTTAGTCGCAGTTCGGCTTTTGGGTCTTCACGTACATCTTCTTCAGCATTTCAAGTCATTGGTTTGGGTTTGAATTCTCCTGCTGATGTGATGAGCTTTTTTAGCGGATTAGCAGCACTCTTTAGGAGGGGGTAGAGGGAAAGGGGAAAGGGGAAAGGGGAAAGGAGAAT
>CAXTCQ010000410.1:0-5881 GCA_964242965.1 uncultured Calothrix sp.
ACTCCTAACTCCTAACTCCTAACTCCTAACTCCTAACTCCTAACTCCTAACTCTTTTCCCTACTTTCTAGTGGTTGTAGTAATTACCATGTCCGTAATTTTGGTGATGTCCGCTGTTGTGGTGTTGGGGTTGGTAGGAATTTTGGTGATACCCATTGTTGTGACGCTTGGGTTGGTAAGAGTTTTGCTGATAGTAACTGCGTTGCGGATGGTAGGAGTTCTGACGGTAGCTGCGTTGAGGACGGTATGAGTTTCGATAGTATCCTCCGTTGGAACTGCGATTGTTGCCATAGCAATCATTCTGATTGTTGTAACGATTCGCGTAATACTGTGGTTCTTGGAGTGCGGTAACGGATTGTGCTGGTAGTTGTTCGCTGTTGCTAGCTGCTTGTGCGGCAACTCCTCCAAATCCTAAGTAAGCGGGCAATAATAACGCACTGACTGCTAATTTCCAAAACATTATTGTTGTACTCCTAATTTATGCGTCTTACGGAATTCAACTTAATTTGCCTAATCTCAAAAAGTTGTATCGATTTAAGGGGGAAAACAAATTAAGGTACGAGATATTTACCAATGGCTAATTTTTCACCATTGGTTTGATGAGGTTCAGAATTTAAGTGACCTGATTCATCTGAACTTCAAGAACTCTCGAACATTTTTGAACTTTTGGCTTTTACAAAACTCCAACTTCCCATATCTGTAGATTGATGAATATAATTGGAAGTTTGAGCATCTATTAATGAGTTATCACAGAATTTATTCTTCAGATAGTTATCCGCGATCGCATCTGGAATTTCACCAAAACCTTTATAATTTATTAATATTTACAATCCTTTACATTTTTTCAACTAAAAGATATTTTTTTAACTATGGAGTATGTAATTATGAGCGATGAAATAAGACTTTGAGCTTAATTAAACATTTACTGAGTAGTATTATTTCTATTAGTACAAATGTATTTTATCAGTTGCGAGGGGCTACAAGATTTCCGACTTCTCTTGCGAAGTCGGGGATCTGACCCTGCGACATGTATCCTAAACAAAAATCAACTAATAAACGATTATTAGAACAAAGTTAATGTACATTACTGATGTTCTGTAAAAAGAATAGCAGAATATATAACATTAAACAGAATATAACGTAAGTAAAGCCACTGCTATAGACAGAGTAAATACAAGACGTTGCTACAGCAAGATATAGAGCAAATACGGCAATATCAAGCCGATAAAAATTAAATTTCCCCAAATATAGCGATGAATAAAATAAAATGACTTTTTTTAATAATTCTGTACCCCCCTTACGTCGCAAACAGGCAACTTTGGATATTCTCGATATCGAGGGACTTTGGTTAGTTAACTGGCAAATTGGTAAAATTAAGCTTTATTCAACCTTTTATACCCGCGTCGATCAAGCTTTTATTCTTTGGAGTTTTTTATTAATTCCGATGTTTGTCACAGCGCAATTTTTGCCTGTGAGTTGGAGTTTGCAAGCAACCTTATGGACGATACTTAGCTGTATTGGTACTTTCGTGATGGTAAATTGGTCTCAGTATTGGGTAGACCGAAGACAAGTTAGATGGATACTTTACTGTTGGATAGTATTGATGCTTGGGGGAGTAATATTAACCGACTTAGGAATTTTTTACGGGTGGGGACAAATCTTATTAAACTTGTGTCCGTTGTGGTTAGGACTGAGTGCAATTGGTTATTTATGTACCGGATTTGCAGTGCGATCGCGTACTCTCATCTGTGTGGGCAGTTTGCACCTTATCGCCATATTGATATTACCTTATATTAGCAGTTGGCAATTTCTCGGCACAGGTGCATTTATGGTTTCTTGCTTATTGCTTCTCGCAGAGTTTGAATGGGACCACAGATAGGGAGGAGAAGGGGAGAAGAGGAGAAGGGGGAAAGAGGGGAATAGAAACATTAGACATCTCCGGTGCAGGAACTATGCGTTACCTGAAATTTTTCTGGAGACGCGATATATCGCGTCTCTACATTGTTTTTCGGACAGGTGTATTGATTAATCACTTCTAACTCTTAACTCTTAACTCCTAACTCCCTACTCCCTACTCCCTACTTCTAAAAAATAAAATCGGCGGATTGAGTCTTTTCTCATCCACCGACTTACTGTTGTATCAGTCATCTAAATTTATTCCCAATCTTATTTTTACCAACTATCGGCGATACTTGGATTGTAAGGTTCTCCTGTAAACGGTTGTATGCCAATCATCGGATAAGCATCATCCGTTGGAGCAAAAATTCTGATTACAGCTTCAAGGATATACTGGGCGACAATAGCAAATATTCTGGAAATTCCCATAACCTTAAACCCCTTTTTCTTTGTTGAGTCCTTTTGCCCTGATACTTATACTCTAATTCCGATATTCTTAGTTGACTCAAGTTCGCAACATATTAATACTAATCGCAACATTACTTGAAATAGGTTTTATTTGTTTGTATACATAGTTGTCGTTACTTTATTTATTAATGCTTTTTGTAAAGTCGGTAGGCTTAATGAATAACTGATTTTAAAAATACCACTAATTTGTTAGACCCCGTTCGACAACTTTTATAGAAGTCAGATATCTATCTCACCAATTAAACCCTATTTTTCACAATAAAACCATTAAAAAATATTAATAAATATAGTTATTGAAATTATAAATCACGATAAATAAAGACTTTCAGCCTTTATTTACCAAAAATATAGCTACCGCTTGACGTAGGTTATGGTAAAAAGTACCATAAAGGAAAGCAATCTTTTAGAGGGTGCTTCCACTATGACCAGTTTTTCAGGCTTGGGCTATCTAGAAAAAGACACTACTCAGCAGGATGATAATAGCTTGCTGACAGACCTTTACCAATTGACAATGGCAGCATGTTACACGGGTGAAAAAATCGAACAGCGACAAGCAAGTTTTGAACTGTTTGCGCGACGATTGCCAGAAGGTTTTGGGTATTTGATTGCAATGGGTTTAGCACAAGCTTTGGAATACCTGGAGAAATTGCATTTCACACCCGTGCAAATTCAGGCTTTGAAAGAAACAGGAATTTTTGCCCATGCACCAGAAAGATTTTGGACGCTATTAAGTGAATTTAAGTTTACGGGTGATGTTTGGGCAGTCAAAGAAGGAACAGCGCTATTTGCGAACGAACCGTTATTACGAGTAGAAGCACCGCTTTGGCAAGCACAGTTGGTGGAAACATACCTATTAAATACACTCAATTACCAAACATTAATTGCTACACGAGCGGCACGGATACGCGATGTCGCATCCGAGAAAGCAACACTTTTAGAATTTGGGACGCGCAGGGCATTTAGTCCGCAGGGTGCGGTATGGGCAGCGCGGGCAGCATTAGCAGCGGGTTTTGACGCGACATCGAATGTATTAGCGGCATTAAAATTTGCAAGCAAACCCAGCGGTACAATGGCACATGCATTAGTGATGGCGATGAATGCGATGGAAGGTAGTGAAGACGAAGCATTTACAGCGTTTCATCGATACTTTCCCGATTCGCCTTTATTAATTGATACTTACGATACGGTGGCAGCAGCAAAGCGATTGGGAGAAAAGATAAATGCTGGAGAACTCGAATTAGCAGGAGTACGGTTAGATTCGGGTGATTTAGTTGAATTATCAAAACAAGTGCGATCGCATCTTCCAGATGTACCAATTTTTGCTAGCGGTGACTTAGACGAGTGGGAGATTGCACGGTTACAAAAAAGCGGTGCAGAAATTAACGGTTACGGACTTGGTACGCGGTTAGTAACAGGTTCCCCAGTCAATGGGGTTTACAAGTTAGTTGAAATTGATGGTATTCCCGTCATGAAAGAGTCGAGTGGGAAGGTAACATATCCCGGACGCAAGCAGATTTTTCGCCATTACGATCGTAATTCCTTAATAAAATCTCCACAGCACGATAGATTAGGACTAATTACAGAAACAGCATTACCAGGAGAAGAACCGTTGTTGCAACTTTTCGTAAAAGAAGGCAAACGTTTGCAACCATTAGAAGATTTAGCAACAATCCGTCAGCGTACCGCAGCGACAGTAGCGAGTTTACCCGAACAACTGCGACGTTTAGAAAATCCAGTTTCCCTACAAGTCGAAATTTCCGCGCAATTACAACTACTTACTCAACAAACGAAGAAGGGAGTAGGGAGTAGTCCATGTGGAGTAGGGGGAGTGGGGGAAGTGGGGGAGTTAAAGAAATCGATTAACTCCTAACTCCTTACTCCTAACTCCTAACTCTTAACTCCTAACTCCTAACTCCTAATTCCCCTACTCCCTACTCTCCACTCCCTCAAAGATGCATATAGCCTTATTTGGAACAAGTGCCGACCCACCAACTGCGGGACATCAAACAATATTAAGATGGTTATCTTACCGCTTTGATATAGTTGCTGTCTGGGCTGCTGAAAACCCCTTTAAGTCGCATCAAGCTGCATTAGAACATCGTGAAGCGATGCTGCGACTGTTGATAGAAGGAATCGATTCTTTGCAACACAACATTTTTTTAGAACAAGACTTAAGTTGCTTGCGAACTTTAGAAACCCTAGAAAAAGCCAAACAGCGCTGGGGAGACAACCACGAGTTTACCTTAGTAGTTGGTTCCGATTTACTAAACCAATTACCGCGTTGGTATCGAATTGAAGATTTGTTACGACAAGTCCAACTTTTGATAGTACCGCGTCCGGGATATGCAATAGATGAGGCTAGCTTGGGAGGAGTACAACAACTGGGAGCAAAGACTGCGATCGCATCTTTTACAGGTTTAGATGTTTCCTCAACATCTTACCGAGAATATGGCAACTCAATAGCCCTAACACCTTCTGTAATTGACTATATTAATCAACAGCATTTGTACAAATGCCAGGACGAAACCCAAAAAAGTTTGCACATTCATTAAATCAACAACCCTTGGCTGATTTCAAAGTAGGTGTTGATAATGTAATTTTCTCAGTAGATACTGCTCAAAATCGCTTATTAGTCCTATTAGTAATGCGTCACCAAGAACCATTTTTAAATTCTTGGAGTCTCCCTGGTACATTAGTTCGGGAAGGAGAATCATTAGAAGATGCTGCATATCGAATTATGGCAGAAAAAATTCGCGTCAAAAATCTTTACTTAGAGCAATTATATACATTTGGTGGACCCAACCGCGACCCCCGCGAAAACAGCGATAGTTTCGGAGTCAGGTATTTATCAGTGAGTTATTTTGCCCTAGTTAGATTTGAAGAAGCCGAATTAATTGCCGATGGTGTGACAGGTATTGCATGGTATCCAGTCAAACAAGTTCCGCAATTAGCATTTGACCACAACGAAGTTTTAACATACGGACACCGACGTTTGCGAAATAAATTGGAATACAGTCCCGTTGCATTTGATGTCTTACCTGAAATGTTTACACTCAACGATTTATATCAGTTATACACAACAGTATTAGGTGAAAACTTTACCGATTATTCCAACTTTCGGGCACGGCTTCTGAAACTAGGGTTTTTACGCGATACCAAAGTCAAAGTATGTCGCGGCGCAGGTCGTCCAGCAAGTTTATATCGATTTGATGCAGAAGCATTCGCACCATTTAAAGACAAGCCATTAGTGTTTATTTAATGAGTCAGTTGTTATTGGTTATTAGTTATTGGTTATTAGTTTATTATTAATTTTTGAAACTACGCCGCCCTGTATCGGCGAGTACCCAACGGGTTCTCCAACGGGATACACCAACCAAAAAGTCAACACCCTAGATCCATACCCTCCCCAACCAACCAACTCCACCAACCCTACCCTACCCTGCTTGCCCCACCCAACCAACCAACTATAAATAACCAATGACAAATGACCAGCCAACTAAGTTAATCATCTAAACAAA
>CAXTCQ010000411.1:0-5878 GCA_964242965.1 uncultured Calothrix sp.
GTAACTGTATGGCAGACAGTTGATTTAAAATCGCGCTACTGTATGGCATTGACCTTGAACTCAAAGAATTGAATTTCCCCAGTTCGGAGAACGGGTGGGTGTACCAATAAGAGAAATAATTCTCTTAAAATCTCGTGGCATCACACTTGGAGTTACAATCTTATCATTGTTTTGTTGTAAATAACGCTTCCACGGGTTGCGCGAGTAACAATACTACGGGATATAATAGTCAGAGTAATTCAAGCGTTGTTGCACAATCCAACTATTATTAATGTGCATAAAATAAGACGGGAGTCTCAAAAATGCAAACTGATGAAATGCCACAAAGATTATTAGAAAAAATCCGTCATTTAGTACCCGAACAAATTTTGCTAGTTGAAAATTTTATTGATTCCTTATACGAGCAAGAAGAAGATGTAAATCTGACACTAGCCGCTACAAAGCTATCTGAACCTGCTTTGCAAAAAATTTGGGATAACCCCGATGATGCAGAATATGACAACCTATAATTTTGGTGATGTTGTTTTAGTACCTTTCCCATTCACCGATTAAACTAGCACTAAAAAACGTCCAGCAGTTATTGTTAGTTCTAATAATTATCAAAGCGAGCGTTTTGATTTAGTATTGATAGCAATTACGAGCCAAGTAAATCCGGCGAATTCTTTTGGAGAAATGACAATTACTGAATGGAAAGTAGCTGGTTTAATAAAACCTTCAATTATCAAACCAGTTTTAACTACCATTGAAAAACTACTTGTAATTAAAAAGTTACGACAACTTCTTGAAGTTGATACTCAAGCATTAAAAAACCTCTTACAGGTTATCTTGGGTTGATATGTACAAGATTGACCCTTTTATTAAATTCCCTGATTTGACTGGGTTTCCAGACTTCTGACAGGTTGTACTTAGGATGTACACGAGCCAAGGAAGAGTTATATATTTTACTTATAGCGTTTCCCTATCGAGTCAGATACAGTCGTAGTGGCACAGCATTGCTGTGCCCCTACAATGTAAAAGGTTTAAGTGTACTTCATTTAATTAACTGAGAACCGCTATACTACAAATAGGCAATGCTTTAATATAGCTCCCTTGAAACGAATCCCCTATAAACCATCTTGACACCGCACTTTGGACTAATAGCAAAGCCAAGGTGTGAATGTGAAGCAGGTCGTTGTTGAGAAAGTGTCAGTTCGTGCCGAGCCAAAATTGTACCTAGCACAATCTGCATCTGATAAAGAGCAAATGTAGCCCCAATACAGCGTCGTGCGCCACCACCGAAGGGTAAATACTCGAAGGGGCTGTATTGTCGGTCGAGAAACCGCTCTGGTTGGAAAGATTGCGGTTGGGAGTAAATTGCGGGATTGAAGTGGGTGATACCTATAGCCGTACCGACTGCCACCCCAGCAGGTAACTCATAATTGCAGAAATTCCAAGGCTTCTTGAGAACCCGAATCACAAAGGGTACTGGTGGAGACATTCGTAGGGTCTCCTGACATACAGCTTTCAAATAAGGCAACCGCGTCAGTGCTTCTGGGTCTAGCATTTTCCCGAATGGCGACACCTCAGCCTGTAGTCGCATCCGTATTCCTGGAGTAAGGTGAATCCAGTAATAAGCCCAACTAAGTGAAGTACCAATGCTTTCATACCCGGCAAGTATGAGAGTTTTAATCTCATCGCGGATTTGCTCATCGGTCATCGGTTCGCCTTTATCATCGCGTGCAGCTAGGAGCATACTAAGGATATCTTCACGCTCAATCGCTTCAGTACGGCGTGCGGTAATTTCGCATTCAAGTAGCTGGTCGAAAGCGAAAAGCGATCGCTGAAATTTCTGCCAAGGAGTCAAGCCATTAAGCACGCGGCGTAATGACGGAAATAAAATGATTAAAGGAGTAAAAGCTTCTAGAAAAGCAACGATTACCTCACGAAAACGGGCAATCTGTGCAGGTTGGCGAATGCTGAATACAACCTGAATAATTACCTCAAGCGAAATTGCTAGGTTCGTCTCCTGCATTACCAATGTCTGACCCGATTGCCAGCGACCGGCATGTTCGGAGGCGATCGCCTGGATGAGATGACCGTAGGTATGTAGCCGTGTTCCATGAAAAGATGGCATCATCAGCTTACGTTCGCGGTCGTGCTGAATACCGCTGATTACTAGCAACGAGTTTTTACCGACTGCGACTCCAATGTTAGAGCTAGTTATTGTATCGAATAAATCCGGGTCTGCATTGAAGATTTGCTTAATTTTCTCCGGTTGACTGGTAAAGACAGTTTTGACTCCTGTGATGGGCACGGTGAATGGGTCGCCATAACGAGTAGCGCATTGTTGGAAATAACTAAAAGTCTCAGTGGCAAACAGAAACGTCTGCCTTGGTGTCATGTACGGACCGGGTGGCAAAACGAGAGTGCTACACATGGCGACATAAACTCTTACTGTCAGTAATACTCTGTAATCTTATTTAAGGAAACGGTAAAATAAATGATATTTTTTTGGCAATAATTGAGGAATGTTACTTAGAATAAGGATTTTCAAGAAGCGAATACCCTTTTTATACCGAGTCCACTGCAACCAATATTGGGTAAAATTGGCACAAGGCAACTTGCAACTTTAGACGATTCACCCACTCTAGTAGGCAGGACTGTTTCATTCTTTATAGAAAATATCTGGAAGTCTTATTTTTTCGTTTCAATTTGAGGCAGTCGTAGGGGCACTATTCCAACTACCACACCTGCATGTGTTAACCCCAACCAGAAATAGTGATATATCTAACCTAAGTACGGCTTTCCCTGAACCCTACCTAGCTGACAAGGAGGGGTTGAAAGCTTATAGGTAGTCGAAAGATACGAAGAATACTTAAAAGGAACGCTAAATGAAGCTTATTAAAAAACACCATAAACGATTAACTCGATTTTTTGCGCCGATGGTAATGACGGCGTTATTGTGCATAACTTCGCCTGGTTTTGCTCAAATTCCCAGTATTTTAAATACTGCTCCTCGGATGGGAGTGGCTGCCGCGATGGGCTTTGCCCCGCCCTTGGCGATCGCACAAAATAAAAATACATCGAATGCATCGCAACAAGCACGTTTAGGCAGTAACTCCCAAGCAGTATTACTTTACAACAAAAAACAATTTGAGCAAGCTGCAAAGCTATTTGAACAAGCTGGACGAGACTATCAAGCCGCAAAAAATCCGATTCAACAAGCCCTAAGTTTGAGCAATTTGTCGCTGTGCTATCAGCAATTGGGACGCTGGGATGATGCTAGCCGTGTAATTACTGAAAGTATTAAATTATTAAATACAACTGAAGCCGAAGGAAAAGTATCGGTACTAGCACAAAGCTATGATATTCAAGGCGAGTTACAATTAGCACGCGGAGAAGGTGATGCGGCACTGAAATCGTGGCAACGTGTGGCATCGCTTTATACCCAACACAATAAACCGAACTTAGTACTTGCTAGCCAAACTAACCAAGCGCAAGCATTACAAAGTTTAGGTTTGTATCGACGCGCAATTATTCTCCTCGAAACAGCTTTAAAATTGCCACCGGGTTCGACGCAGGAACAATTACTTACAACTTCAAAAGAAACTTCGGAAAATACTCCTCAAAAAATTCAAGATGCAACCGATGCGGCAAAACTCGATCGACTTCTGCAAAAAGTTCCTGCTTCTAGGGAAACGGCTAGTGCGTTGCACAGTTTGGGAGAATCGCTACGGGTGGTTGGTAATTTGCCCCAAGCTGAGTTGGTTTTGAAACGTAGTTTAAGTATTGCCAATCAGCTACAGTTAGCCGATACAGTTGCACTTGTACAACTGGGTCTCGGCAATATTGCCCGCACTCAAATTAATCCCGATACAGCGAATGACCCCCAAGTCCAAACTGCGTTAAATTTCTATCAACAGGTTGCGACATCTACATCAGATTTAAGTGTACAAGCACAAGTCAATCAACTCGGTTTACTTGTCGAAACAAACCAAAATGAGGCTGCTAAAATTCTACCGCAGGTGCAACAAAATATTGTCGCGCTACCACCCAGCCAAACAGGTATAGAAGCGCGGGTTAATTTGGCACAAACAATGATGAAGATGCGGAAACAAGGTAACGTAAAAATGCGCGATATTGCCCAGATATTGGCAGTAGCAGTGCAACAAGCGTTATATTTGGGCAACCCGCGCACTCAAGCTTTCGCATTGGGAAGTCTGGGTAATGTTTACGAAGAAACGCAACAATGGAATGAAGCTGAAAAGCTGACTCAACAAGCAGTTCAATTGGCACAACAAATTAATGCTGGGGATATTTCCTATCTGTGGCAGTGGCAGTTGGGACGGGTTATGAAGGGACAGGGTAAAATTGATAGTGCGATCGCGGCTTATAAAGAAGCAGTCGGAACTATCAAAGCATTGCGGACAGATTTAGCCGCTGCAAATCCGAACGTGCAATTTTCCTTCCGCGCTGCTGTCGAACCAATTCACCGCGAACTCGTCGCATTGCTATTACAATCAACTCAAAAAGATAACCTAAAAACAGCACGCGATGTCATTGAAGGGTTGCAACTCGTGGAACTCGATAACTTTTTCCGCGAAGCTTGCTTAACTGGCAACCCCGAACAAATTGAGCAAGTCGATCGACGAGCGGCTGTAATTTATCCAATTATTTTAGAAGACCAGCTCGCTACTATTGTCAGCTTACCAAAATCCGAGCAAGATTTGACCGCTTCTCAAGATAACCGTAATTATCGCTACTTCAAAACAGGTATCAGTCGCCAAGAAATCGAAGAGTTAGCATCGGGTCTGCAAAACAATTTGAACCAAGATACAGCCTTTGATTTTACGCTGCCAAAGCTGCAAAGAATGTATGATTTAATACTTCGCCCCGAAGCCGCAGACCTGGCTGCGAGTCAAGTTGAAACATTAGTATTCGTGCTAGATGGTGTTTTGCGAAATATTCCGATGGCAGCATTGCACGACGGCAAACAATATTTAGTCGAAAAATATAGTATTGCTTTGACACCCGGACTGCAATTATTAGCACCGCGATCGCGCAAGCAACAAAGTCTAGGTGCTTTAGTTGCCGCACTCTCAGAATCTCGCTCCAATTTTAAAGCACTTCCCAGTGTCAGGGATGAAGTCAAAAATATTGAATCTGAAATTCCCACCCAAGTCCTACTCAACCAGAAGTTTACCAATTCCGCTTTTAAAAATGGAGTTTCCGCTGTTTCGTACCCGATTGTACATTTGGCAACCCACGGTCAATTTAGCTCTAAACCTGAAGATACATATATTTTGACTTGGGACGGCAAAATCAAAGTTAACGAACTTAGCGGTGTACTCAAAACAGTCCAAATATCGCGCAATAATGCACTCGAACTTCTCGTACTTAGTGCTTGTCAAACCGCAGCAGGCGATACTCGTTCGGCATTGGGATTAGCAGGTGTCGCGGTACGTTCTGGTGCCCGCACTACTGTAGCGACTCTGTGGAGTGTTAGCGATGAGGCATCAGCAACGCTTGTTAGTGAATTTTATAACCAATTGGTAAAAGGCGTTAAAACAGGTGTCTCGAAAGCCGAAGCCCTTCGTCGCGCTCAACTGAGTATTTTACAAAATACGCAGAAACCTGAATATAAATCACCTTACTATTGGGGTGCGTATGTACTATTAGGGAATTGGGTTTAGAAAGGGGAAGTGATAAAATACGATTCTCCTTCGTGTCCTTTGTGCGCTTTGTGGTTCAAAAAAATTTTGATGTTGAACCACAAAGGACGCAAAGAACGCAAAGGGAAGAGAAAAATTGGCATACACAGCAGGGGCACGGCATTGCAGTGTTTTTACAATAACAAAGCGTAAAGCCCCGCGTTTTTTAAACCGGGGATATAAGCGAA
>CAXTCQ010000412.1:0-5859 GCA_964242965.1 uncultured Calothrix sp.
TACACAGTAGAAATTAGTACTTGTTACTAGTTTTTACCGGGTTAAATGATATCCGTCAGGTCTACGCGCAATGCCAGCGAGTCCGATTTGCTTCGAGCTAAAGCGAGGATTTTCTGCCCAAATTCGTAATTGAGTTGCCCCTGGTGCAAGATAGTGGATACGGGGACGCGAACTGTCTGTAAGATAAACACCACCGTCAGCATCAAGGGCAATGTCATTTCCAAATCCACCATCGGGCATTAAAATTACCCGCAGAACTTTGGCTGTGCGGGTATCAATTGCAAAAATCCGAGGCTGACGGCGAATTATTTTACCATTGGAATCAGGAACTCCTAGAAAGTCGGGAGAAGTTCCCCAAAGAATGCCTCGTTTTTCGTCGAGACGCAGACTTGTGGAAGCAAATATTTCATCGCTTCCAGGGAAGAAATCGCTTTTACCTTTAGGTTTAATAACTAGTATTCGTCCGCTTGTTACGGAACCCACATATAATGTTCCGTCACTAGCGCGTGTAATACCGTTGGGATATTGAAAATCAGCAGGTAGTTCAATACTCGGTTGTACGCGAGCATTTTGGGCGACATTAACCGAGCTAAAAATAAATAGTAATGATACAGAGGTACAGAGAAATGTCTTAAGCATTGAGTTTAATTTTTTGCAATCGCTATTCCATTTTGCTTTTGAGAAATGTCGCTACATAAGAAAGCACATAACCAAGCTAGTGACCGTGAATCGTACCTTCATAGCACCATCGCATCCAGGAATGTATGGAAATTGCAGATGCGGATTTAATAAACCTTTGATGACTAGTAAATCGACATAGTTGAGCGAAACTGCATCGATTTTTACCAGCACTTCATCATCGGCTGGGCTAGGCTTGGGTTGCTCGTCGAGTTTAAGATTACCGATCCCAAATGCACTTATTTCAATAGTTTTCATAAAACCACCACCGAACCTGTATTGCTCGATTATGCGATGCCCTTGGCAACCGTCGAAGACGGTATCGCGCAACTGGTTCTGTCCAAGACCTATTTTGTGTTGGTCTGATACCTTTTAGGTATCATAGGGCAAACAAGAGATAATAGTTTCATTAATTCTTACATGTCGAGGAGTCAGATCCCCGACTTCTCCTGCGAAGTCGGGGATCTTGTAACCTCCCCCTACTCCCTATTCCCCATCCTATGGAATTACGTCAAATCAAGTATTTTGTCACCGTTGCCGAAGAGTTAAACTGCAGTACGTTAAACCCGATTTATATACCCAGATTTTAAATTTGTGCCAAGAAGCCGGATTTACTCCAAATATCATCCAACAAGCAAGTCCACCCGAAGTTCAGCTAGCGTTGGTAGAGTCAGGGATGGGAATTTCTTTAGTTGCAGCAGGTGTGCAAATGCGGCATAAACTCGGTGTAGTTTATCGTCCTCTTACGGAAACTACACCAACACTTGAAATTGCAGTTGCTTGGCATAAAGGCAAAATATCTCCTATTTTGCAAGAATTTCTCAGCTTGGTTCATTTATTCTAACTTCTACATACCCACACCCCTATAATGCCGATTTGGAAGCATTTATTGTTACAGCGCTTCTACCTCCTCTATAAAATAAAAATTAACGCGCCTTATGACTCGCCAATTTAACCAACCTCAAAAATTACATAAAATTCGTTTTGGCGTTCGCGCACGCCTTCTAACATGGTACTTTTTATTAACTACTTGTACTGCATTAGTCTCTTTGCAAGTAACGTACCAAATCTACTCCGATACCCTTAAAGCTAAAGCTGATGGTTCGATTATTAAAGAAGTCGAGCGGTTTAAACTAATGGCAGATAAGAAAATATATTTAACAACACCTAACCTTTTTTATAAATTTCTATCAGGCTACGTACCTAGTCGTAACGAATATATTATTACCGTTTTAAATAATCAAATCCACACATCAAAACCCGAACTTACACCGGATTTGCAAAACCAACTACCAATATTGATGCGCGAGTGGCAGCAAAAACGCAAATTTGAACGCGGTAAAGTTTATGCTTCTGCTGGTAAAATCCGTTATGCCGGACAATTTATTACTAAAGGTAACGATAAAGGCATTGTCATCGCTATAAACGATACATCGGCAGATTATCAAGCGGGAACTAGTGCAATTATTTTGGTAATGCAAGTCACAATAGTTGTACTGTTCATATTTTTTGTAGTGGCATGGGTGACAACGGGAAGAGTACTATATCCATTGCGGTTGGTGACAGAAACTGCACATTCAATTAGCGAGTCGGATATGACACAACGGATACCCGTGCAAGGTTCGGATGAAATCGCCGAACTTACAACTACAATTAACGAAATGCTCGATAGGTTGCAATTTGCCTTTGATAGTCAGCAGAAATTTCTTAACGATGCCAGTCACGAATTGCGAACGCCGATAACGATTATTCAGGGACATTTAGAAATGTTGCAATTCTATCCGGAAAAGCAGCCAGAAACCGTAGCTTTGGTGATGGATGAACTCGAACGTATGAGTCGCTTAGTAAATGATTTATTATTGCTAGCAAAAACCGAACGTCCCGATTTTCTCAAATTAAAACCGGAGGAATTAGACTGGTTAACCGAGGAAATATTTCTTAAAGCACGCAGTTTTGCCAATCGAAATTGGAAGTTAGAATCTAAGGGTTTGAGTCCAATTACTGTAGATAGGCAGCGTATAACCCAAGCAGTAATGAATCTCGTGCAAAATGCAGTACGGCACACCACTACCCATGATACTATTACACTTGGTTCTTCCGTGAAAGCCGATTTTGCCTATATTTGGGTAAGCGACAGTGGAGAAGGGATTGCACCAGAAAATCAATTGCGGATTTTTAACCGTTTTGAAAGGGCAACAAAGCTTGACCACAATTTTGAAGGACATGGCTTAGGACTTTCGATTGTAAATGCGATCGCTCTTGCACATGGTGGTAAAGTCGAGCTTTCTAGTCGTCTAGCACATGGTTCAACCTTTACCATAGTTATTCCCTTAGTTCCCAGGCAGGAAACTGCAACCCATGAACCAGATTCTCATCGTCGAAGACAATCCCCGTATCAGTTCCTTTTTGGAAACTGGATTGCTAGCACACGGATTCACAAGCGCGATCGCATCTAACGGTACTGAAGCCCTTAGTATGGCTGATAGTAAATTATTTGACTTAGTTATCCTCGATTTAGGTTTACCCGACCTCGATGGCTTAGACGTGCTACAACATTTGCGTGGTCGGGGTGAGACGCTGCCAATCATTGTTTTAACGGCTCGTGATGGTGTAGATGATACGGTAGCTGGCTTAGAAGGCGGTGCTGATGATTACATTACCAAACCCTTTCGTTTTGAAGAATTATTAGCCCGCATCCGCGTTCAATTGCGAAACCGTCACGTCCCCAGGCAGAAAGAAGAAACAATATTACGGGTAGGTGACGTGCGTTTGGATTTGCTGACGCGGCAAGTTTGGGTAAACGAACAGTTAGTCGAACTTTCCACCCGCGAGTTTATTTTGGCTGAAGTATTTCTACGTCACCCCATGCAAGTATTGAGTCGAGAACAATTATTAAATCGCATTTGGGGGTACGATTACGACCCAGGTTCAAATATTGTCGATGTCTATATCGGACATTTGAGAAAGAAATTTGGCAGCGATAGAATAGAGACAGTGAGGGGAATTGGTTATCGATTGAAGGTTTGAAATGAGGGGACGCGATTTGGAGACGCAAGAAATACTCGAACTTTTTTCCTTTCTTGAGTCCAGAAATATCCTCAGCTATTTTTGAAGTGCCTGTTGAAATGTCTTGATAGCATCCACATGATTCACCATATTGATGCAACGTAACAACAAATCTAGATCGATCCCTTCAACCTCCTCACTACTGGAAACCCTTTGATATTCTACCGACTTTGCGTCTAAGCGCAAGTGATAAACCTCTAAAATTCCGTCTTCCCAAAACCACACTTCCGGAATCTTCAGTCGCTTGTATGCTTCCAGTTTGTTGATACCGCCACTGGTAAACACAACCTCGATCGCCAGATTGGAAAGCACTCGACCTGGGCCAAGTTTATAAGATTTATCAGCTTCTCGCTTGACGGCGACTGCTTCATTTTCCAGAGTCATGGAGCCAGTCGGGGTAAAGTCAAACCCTGCTGTAAGCAGGTATAGTTCTAACAAAGCGCCGATTCTTTCCTTAACAGTTTCGTGGGGTTCACCTGGCATTCGTCGAATCTCCAAAACTCCATCTAGGAAAGAGAGCCGATATCCTGGACGGTCTAACAATTGCTCGACAGCTTTGAACTCTCTCCAGGTTAATCTCTCAAACAGGTGGGGTAATTCCTTTCTGGGTATTGCGATTGTTGCTGGGGTCATTTGAGTCTCCAGTCTGTTTCCAGATTAGAAATAATCTCTTGTGGAGAGCGATGGTTTTATTGTAACTTCTTTTTGTCAGAGTGAGCGAGCAAACAGGAGGATATTCCCTCTGTACACTCTGCGTCTCTATAGTAACAACCTTTACTACCGAAACTTTTGACATAGATCAGTAATCGTAGTTGTGTCGCGCCAACTAATGTAGCTAACTTGTTTGTGTGATTTGATTATGGCGCTTTTGCGGGGTTTGTGTAATTCCAACCTCATTAATAAGGTGGAGTAAGTAAGTAGGTATTTATCAAAATTGTGTTGTTATGAGTATTCATTGTAAATATGTTTAAAGCGGCGATCTGTTACAATATTGCAAGGGAGAACGACACCATATTTAAAGCACATGGAACGCACACCAGAAGAACAATTTCAAAAAAATCAAGCTGGAATAAAAATATTGAGAAAGTGGCTAGATGAAAAAGTTACACCAGAGGAAGCAAGAGAAAGAGAAATTCATTTTGAACTTTTTAAGCAAATAATGGATGATGAAAGACCACCAGGGCATAAACTTTACTCAGAAGAATGATAGTTTTTTTAGATACAGGAGTGTTAGGCTTAGTCGCATCTCCCAAAAAGACTGGAGACGCTAGAGATTGCAAAGAATGGCTCTTTCGTTTACTTTCCAGAGGTGTTTATCTTGTAACATCTGACCTTTGTGATTATGAAGTTAGAAGAGGTTTAATACTAGCATCATTTAGTCAGCCATTAATTAGCGGTATAGACAATTTAAATTCACTACCGCAATTTAATGATTTTTTACCATTAATAAAAGACTTGATGAAAGAAGCTGCTCAAATTTGGGCAGAAGCTCGTAATCAAGCAATACCTACTGCTGATAATAAAAATATTGATGGAGATATTATTATTGCTGCCCAGTGGAGGCTTTTAAGACGAGAGTATCCAGGGCGCAGTATTGTGATTGCTACTACAAATGTTAAGCACCTACAACGTTTTACTGAGGCTGAAACGTGGAGAAATATTAAGTAAAAAGGCGTTCAAATTAGTATTCTTAATGACCGATAGAGCCGAAATAGTCCGTAATTTCTTGGAAGTAACCCTCACGCTTCAAAGCCGAGAACGGCGTATGGACTGCTTTAAACCAGGACTGGGTTTAATTCCTGCTAGCTTTAAAGTCGAATTAAATGGTGGTAAAGAAACTTTAATTGCAGATTTTGGCGACCAAGCGATCGCCAGAGTTACTCCCATCGATTCGTCTTTGTGGTGGATAATTTTATTGCGGGCATATGTCAAGGCAACTGGAGATATCGCACTGGCACATCGGGAAGACTTCCAGCGCGGAATGCGTTTAATTTTAAGGCTTTGTTTAGAAACCCAGTTTGATATGTATCCAACGCTGTTGGTTCCCGATGGGGCATTTATGATTGACCGTCGTATGGGTGTTTATAGTTAGGAGTTGGGAATTGGGAATTATTA
>CAXTCQ010000413.1:0-5855 GCA_964242965.1 uncultured Calothrix sp.
GTAGGGGGTGTAGGGGCGGGGTAAAGAGCGCCCCTACAGTTTTAAATTCCCAATTATAACTATTGATTAACAATTATGGATTAATCGGTAATTACGAATGAATTCTTGACTCTTTATCAATTAAGTTTAAAGATGTCCGAAGGAATACGAAGAATGTATAGACACTATGGCTCCACTGGTCGCTAATTACTACTTGACCTATCGTTGTAATGCCCGCTGTCACTTTTGTAACATCTGGGCGTTGGAACCGGGCAAAGAAGCTACTTTTGAAACGATTAAGCATAATTTGAGCGATTTACGCCGTTTGGGAGTCAAATACGTTGACTTCACTGGCGGCGAACCATTGCTGCGCGAAGATGTTGGCGAAATATATACAGAAGCCAAACGCCAAGGTTTTTATACAAGTATCACGACAAATACGATTCTATATCCGAAAAAAGCGAGAGAAATTCAGGGTTTAGTTGACTTTTTGAATTTTTCTCTAGATGGTGGGGATGCTGAAACTCACGACCAATCGCGGGGTGTGAAAATTTTTGACACTTTGGTTGAGTCGGTAAAACTCGCTAAATCGTTAGGAGAATTCCCCGTCTTGAACCACACCGTCACCGCGCAAAACTTTAAGCGTATTGATGAGGTTGGAGAATTAGGGCGAGAATTGGGCGTCCGAGTCTGGCTGAATCCGGCTTTCACAGCGCACGAACATTACAACTCAAATAAGAATCCGACACCCGAAATGGTGGCAGCAATTGAAGCAACCGCGAAGAAATACAAGAATGTCGGGTACAATAAGGCTGCACTGGCTTTTATTGAAGCTGGTGGGAACGATACCAGTAATCCCCGTTGTAAAGCGGTGGATGCCGTCATTGCGATTTCTCCTAATGACGAACTGTTGCTACCTTGCTATCACTTTGCCCAAACTGGGGTTCCCATTAATGGGCGTTTGTATGAACTTTACCGCGAGTCTGAGGTAGTCGAAGATTACCGACAATCTCAAGGTAAATTAAAGGTGTGCGAGGGTTGCACTGTTTGGTGTTACCTCATTCCCAGCTTCTTTATGGGTGTAGATAAATACTGGTGGTTGAATCAAGTGACCTATGCCAGCGAATTCCTGGCCCGAAAACGATTCTTACAGCGAGTTTGACCCGCTGAATTCCTTACTCTCTGAGTTATCAGTAGATGATGAGGAATCCGTGGAAGAGACATACAACAACTCCTTGTCTCTTCCATCCCGCTTTCAAAATCGTAGACGTAAAGCCGCTCTAGTTTTTACTGTAGTCTGGAGCGGCACTATTGCCCTACATTTGGTTTCTTGGGGCTTATTTTTAGTCTTAGGATTCACTGTAATCATCGGCATTCATGCCCTGAGGGTAGTTTTTTCTAAACCTCGCAGTTATCCGAAAGTCATTGAAGGCGATTTGCCCTTCGTTTCCTTGCTGGTAGCTGCAAAAAATGAAGAAGCTGTCATCGGTAATCTTGCGAAAAATCTTTGTAATTTGAAGTACCCGAATCAAAATTACGAAGTTTGGATTGTCGATGACGATAGTGAGGATAAAACGCCGCAGGTACTGGCTGAGGTGGCAAAAGAATACAAGCATCTGAATGTATTTCGGCGCAAACCTGGTGCATCTGGTGGAAAATCTGGGGCACTCAACCAAGTCATGTCCTTTGCAAAAGGCGAGATTGTTGCTGTATTTGATGCCGATGCTCAAGTGCCCCCAGATTTGCTCATGCAGGTAGTACCCCTGTTCCAGCGCTCAAAGGTGGGTGCGGTACAGGTACGCAAAGCCATAGCCAACGCCGACGACAACCTTTGGACTAAGGGACAAGCTGTAGAAATGCCGCTAGATATGTTCTTACAGCATCAACGGACCGCCATTGGTGGGATTGGCGAATTGCGCGGTAACGGTCAATTTGTACGACGAGAAGCACTCAAAAGTTGCGGTGGTTGGAATGAAGAAACCATCACCGATGACTTGGATTTGACTTTACGACTACATCTTGACAATTGGGACATTGAATGCGTGTTTGATTCCTACGTGAAGGAGGAAGGAGTAACCAATGCTGTAGCACTTTGGCATCAGCGTAACCGTTGGGCAGAAGGTGGGTATCAAAGGTATCTAGATTACTGGGATTTAATTCTCAAGAATCGTATGGGAACCCGCAAAACCTTGGACATGCTCATATTTATGTTGATTATGTACATTTTGCCAGCAGCAGTAATACCCGATTTCTTCATGGCAGCAATCCGGCATCGTTTGCCAATATACAGCCCCCTGACAACCCTAACAATGTCAGTATCAATGATTGGCATGTTTAGAGGCTTGGTACGGGCACGCAAAGGCGAGAAATTAACAACTTCAACCAAATGCGTCTTCATGCTGCAAACCCTGCGCGGTATTTTATATATGTCCCATTGGTTTATTGTGATTGCCAGCGCCAATGCGCGAATGGCAGTATTACCAAAGCGGTTGAAATGGGTAAAAACATTACACCAAGGCAATGGGACATAGGTAAAGGATATTGGGCAAACATGTCCAATTCCCAACCGCAAAAATACCGTCGGGGCGGGTTCATCAACAATACCAAATCACCGCGAAAAAACTCAATAAACCCGCCCCACCCACACGAAAAAACCCCACAAACCCCCCAAACCAATTTTCAATCATCATCTTCAAGCACATCAATAATAGATAAATCCGCAGCAGCATCCGAAAAACCCGTTGTATCTTCGCTAAATGCAATAACTTGCCCATCAAAAAATTGTGCCAGACGTTCCGCTGCATAAACAACTTGCTCTGCATTTGCATCCAAAACTTGGAATGTTGGTTGTTCGATAGATTCAAACGTCTTTACTTCAGCAGGTGCGACTAGTTCAGTATTTTCCGTTAGAGGTTGGGTCAGTTTAGCAATTTCATGAGTGGTTTCAATCGGATTTGCTTCATACGCGGTAGTTGAAGACCGTTCCTCACTAAGCATTGCATTCCCATTTTTACTTCCATTCCCATTTGTATAATCAGTTGGCAATATAGGTAAGCTCGAACCTTTCTGCTCATTTTCTATACTTTTTTCCTGCGCGTTATTACTTGAGCCATTATTTGGGGAAGTCGTCGGTGCGTGGGAGTTTCCGTTATTTGTAGGGGAATTATTCGGGCTATTACTAGGAATGTTCTGTAACTGGCTTGGCTTTTTTGCAGAGGGAGCATTTGAACGCTGACTGCGGGCTTCAGGTGCGGAATTAGCAACTTCTAAATCGACTCTAATTTCACGCCCAAAAGCTGATTTGAATGCGGCTGTAATTATCTGTAAGTCGGCTTGAGCGCGTTTAAACCATGCTTGTTTTATACCAAGTCGGGCAGTTTTTTCCTTCAGTTCGACGACATGACACATTTGCCGTAGCAGTTCGCGTCTCGATACTGGTTCTAAGTGAGACAATACCAACTGCCAGACTTGAGTTAAGTCTTGTTCGTTGTTCGTTGTTTGTGGTTCGTTGTTTGTTGTCAGTGCTTGGTTGTCATTGGTCAGTGGTTGATTGGTTGGTGGTGCTTGATTCGTTGCTGGTTGATTGGTTGGTGGTGCTTGGTTCGTTGCTGGTTGATTGGTTGGTGGTGCTTGGTTAGTTGCTGGTTGTGGGTAATGGGTTGGTTGACGGTTGGATGCTGGTGCGATGTTAGTGGTTGTAGTTGTTTGCTGTTGTGCAGAGGGAAGCAAGCCAAGTAAAGTGACTTCTAGCCACAATCTCGGTTGTGTGGTGTTTTTGAGTTGGACTTCGGTACTTCGCAGGTGGTTTTGTCCTGCCAAAATTACGCTTATCTCGAAGTTTTGGGCAAAATTTACAAGGTTTTGCCAGGTTTCTTGAGTGCAAGCAACTAAGTCAGCGCGACTTGGTGCGGTTTTAGCAATGAGTAAGTCGCGGTAAAAACCAGCAAGATTTTGGAGAATAATTAAAGGTTCGCGTCCTCTGTCTAAGATTTTGCGGGTCGAGTCGATGACAGATTCGGGATTGTCGGATGCGATCGCACTCAACAATAACAATAAATCTTTTTCGCTCACCGAACCCACCAAATCCCAAACTCGGTCGGGGACAACTTCGCCCGATAATAAGCTTAATTGGTCGAGTAAGCTTTCTGCATCGCGCAATCCTCCCTGTGCGAGTTGCGCGATTAATATAATTGCGGCTTGGGAGATATTTATATTTTCTTGAAGAGAAATATGTGTCAAATGTTTGACCATCGATTCCAGGGGGATGCGCCGAAAATCGAACCTTTGACAGCGGGAAATTATTGTTGGTAATACTCTTTGTGGGTCGGTCGTTGCCAGGATAAAGACAATCTGTTTCGGTGGTTCTTCGAGTGTCTTTAGTAGCGCGTTAAACGCCTGCGTACTGAGCATGTGGCACTCATCCACCACATAAACTTTATATCGACATTGAATCGGGGCAAACTGCGATCGCTCGATAATTTCGCGGATGTTATCGACACCCGTGTTGCTGGCTGCATCAATTTCAATCACGTCAACGGCATAACCTTTAGAAATGCCTCGACAAGCTTCGCATTTTCCGCATGGGGTGGCTGTAGGTTCGGGACTGTTAAGACAATTTAACGATTTGGCAAGAATGCGGGCACTCGATGTTTTGCCAGTGCCGCGAGGCCCGGTAAATAGGTAGGCAGGAGCAATTCTTGATGTTTGGATCGCATTGGTGAGAGTTGTAGCGATCGCCTCTTGTCCCACCAGTTCGGCAAAGCTTTTTGGGCGATACTTGTGGTGCAGCGGTTCGTAAGACATGGCAGTATCTATTTCAATGCCTTTGGACGGTAAACTAATTTCACAAGTGCCCAGTCCGGGTGACTATATATTGTAAGCACAGCTAGTACGCAATTAATCGATAAATATAATTTCTCACAGAGAATATTTAATTAACTTATAAATTTAGATAAGACAAGGCATAATTTGTTTGTAGAATTTATTGAATTGATACACCTTATGAGTGCGATTGCATCGCTACAATTTGAGGGTAAACACGTTCATTCATTGCGAGAGTGCATGTAGATGTTAAAGCGGCTCATTCAGTGGCTTAAAGATTTTTTTCAAGCTTTGTTTGGCACTAAACCAACTCCAACCAAAGCAGTCGCTAATGTCCAGCGACAACCTCCTCCACCCCTTAGCGATACCGATTTAGAATTTCTCTTTACCGAGCTTTTGGAAGGAGTGCATCAAGCACGCGGGCAAGCTTGGGCACTGAAATGGCTGCATAACATTGAACAACGTGTTTCTACTGAACGCTGGGTCGAGTGGTTGCAGCGATTTGGAGAAAAATTACTTATATCATCTACTCCTAATAACGAATTAGCTGTACGGATGGTACAACTCGGCGAGTTAGAGGTTGGGGAAGTTGGTGATGTTGCTTACAATTATGGAATGCAGCTACTGACGCGCAACGAACCCGAACCGATTTGGGAATACGCAGGTCCCGATGCAATGAATGCAAATCAATCATTGCAAGCGGACAAAGCAACGGAAGTCACCGAAGCTGAAAATTCTCCCGATGGCGATTTCCAGACGATTACTCTCGATCAGTTGTATGAACTTATGCAACAAGACGAGAATTTGCGGCAGCTGATTGCCCAACAAGTAGGTATTGAAACTGACGACCCAGATGTAATTATCCAAGCCTTAGTTGACCAATTTCAAGGTGCAAATCAAGCAAGTACCGAGGAACAAACATCTTAGTATAAGTGTACTAAAGAAATGAATCGAATGCAAGGGAAGGAAGAAGGGGAGTTAGGAGTTAGGAGTTAGGAGTTAGGAGTTAGGAGTTAGAAGTTATAAATTGAAATATCTTTTCTCCCCTTCTCCCC
>CAXTCQ010000414.1:0-5795 GCA_964242965.1 uncultured Calothrix sp.
GAAGGTGAGAGGGGGGGAAGGGGGGAATTAATAACTTTTAACTCCTGACTCCTGACTCCTGACTCCTAACTCCTAACTTCTGACTCCCTATTCCCTACTCCCTACTCCCCACTCCCTACTCTCTAATTCATTTAACATCAGTAACACGCCAACTGAGTTTGAGATTAACCCAAAAGTTCCACATAACTACGAATGCGATCGCAATTAATTTGGCTAGATACTCGTTGACATGCAAAACATTAAAAAGAAAGTTTACAATCAGCGTTTGCAAAATTACGCCAGTTAAACAAATTACATTAAATTTGAAAAACCTTTTCAAACGCGCTTTTCCACCCTTTTGCCAGCGGGAAATATCGCGGAAAGTCCAAATATCGTTCCATAAAAAATTATTGATAATTGCCACTTCTGCCGAAAGTATGGTGCTGCGTGTCAATCCTAACCCGACAATTCGTCGTAAAATATGAAAAACTGTCAAATCAACTGCTAGACCGCTAAACCCAACTACCCCAAACCGCACAAATCGAGCAATGGGAAAATTAAACCCAATAAACCGTTTGTGAAAGCGTTCCATATGTCCGGTCGTGAGACGTAACCGAATTAAGTGACGTAAATAATCTAAATAATGCTTCCACGTTACCTTGCTTTCACCTTCAGTCCTTTCGCTAAACACATACCCGACTTCGGCTATTTCTTGAATGTTACCTCGTCCCAAAACTTCGAGTAAAATTTTATATCCAACAGGATTAAGTGTTTCACCAATTAGGCAATTTCTTTTAACTAAAAAATAGCCGCTCATCGGGTCGGAAACTCTACCTAAAATCCCCGGTAAAAAAACTAAACCTAAAATTTGGGCACCCCGCGACAAAAATCGGCGAATAAAGCTCCAACTACTGACACCACCACCATCAACGTGACGGCTAGCCACTGCCAAATCTGCCCCTTCTTGAATTGCACGTAGCAATTGTAACAAAACATGCGGTGGATGCTGCAAGTCTCCATCAATAACTCCTAAAACCCGTCCCCTTGCAACTTGCCATCCACGAATTACTGCACTCGATAACCCACGTTCGTGACGACGCATCACCTGTAAGTGAGGGTACTGTGGTGTCAGCGATTGTGCAACTTTCCACGTTTCATCCGGACTATCATCATCGACAATAATTAATTCATAATCTCCTGGAATCGACTCATCAAGTAACTCACTCAACACCCGGACAACATTCTTGATATTGTCGCGCTCTTTATAAGTGGGAATTACCAGCGAGAAAAAAATACTGCCTCGACTTCCCACACCTGTTGGGGGAAATTCCGAAATCCTTAATGCACCAGTTGGTACTGACAGAAGTGAATTTGGTTCGATAATACTCATTCAAAAAGTAGGTTTGAGAAATTGGGAATTGGGAAAAGGTAAATTGTTAATTCTCGTTTAAATTTTATGTCAAAGCTTGTACTTGGCAAGGTTTGGTTACAGTTTAAAGAACACATTTCATACTTAAAGTGGTAATTTCCTTACAAATACTCGAAATTAATCTCAAATACTGAGTGCTAATTCGCATATAAATATAAGAATAGTTACGTAATTTATCAATAATCCACCAATAGCTTAATAAGAGTGGCATTCGACCAATAGCTAATGACTAGTAACCAATAACAATTGTTCTACAATAAAGACAATGATTTGAGAAAGGGTGATTTGTGGTTATTGCAACGGTTGACGCGATTCTCGAACGTGCGTGGGAGTATGATTTGTCTCCTCAAGAGGGAGTATTGTTGTTAAAACAAACCGACCCAAGTGTTTTAGCGCAAATTCGTACAGTTGCTGACAGATTGCGCCAACAGCAAGTAGGTAATACAGTAACCTATGTTATTAATCGCAATATTAACTTTACTAACATTTGCGAACAACATTGTAGTTTCTGTGCATTTCGTCGAGATGCCGATGAAGCAGGTGCATATTGGTTGGATTGGTCAAAAATCCGCGAAAAAACAACCGATGCGGTGCAACGGGGTGCGACGGAAATTTGTATGCAAGGGGGATTAAACCCCGAAGCGAAGTTAAATAATAAATCTTTGGCTTATTACGTCAAGCTTGTAGAAACTATCAAGCAAGATTTTCCTCATCTGCATCTTCACGCTTTTTCGCCCCAAGAAGTGCAGTTTATCGCTAGAATTGATGGAATTTCGGAAGCTGAAGTTATTACAGCGCTACGCGATGCCGGTGTCGGTTCGATGCCGGGAACTGCCGCCGAAGTATTGGATGATAATGTTCGACGGGTATTGTGTCCGGAGAAAATCGACACAAAAACTTGGCTAGAAATTGTTGAGACAGCACACAAATTAGGTTTACCGACTACTAGCACGATGCTATCGGGACACATTGAAACACCCGAACAGCAAATCGGACATTTAGAAAAATTGCGCGTCCTTCAACAAACTGCCATCCAAAACAATTATCCGGCACGCGTTACTGAGTTTATTTTATTACCATTTGTCGGACAGGAAGCACCCAAACCTTTGCGCCGTCGTGTTGGACGCAATCAACCTGTGTTACAAGACGCACTTTTACTGATGGCAGTAGCGCGAATTTATTTAGGGAAATATATACCCAATCATCAACCAAGCTGGGTAAAACTGGGACTTGCGGGTGCTACTGAAGCTTTGAATTGGGGATGTAATGACATTGGTGGCACATTGATGGAGGAGCATATTACCACAATGGCAGGTGCAATTGGCGGAACTTGCATGGAAGTCGGGGATTTGGAAAATGCGATCGCATCTCTCAATCGTCCCTATCAACAACGCGATACCCTTTATAGGGAGGTAGGGAGTAGGGAGTAGGGAGGTAGGGAGGTAGGGAGTAGGGAGTTAGGAGTTCTTGTGTTAAGAGGGGCGGGTTTATAAAGATTTCTTATTACCCCAATCGTATATTAGTGAACCCGCCCGTACAGAGGGGCGGGTTTATAAAGATTTCTTATTACCCCAATCGTATATTAGTGAACCCGCCCGTACAGAGGCGCGGAGTTAGAAGTTAGAAGTTATAAATCAATTTTTCTATCTTCCTTTATCCCCTACTTCCCCCACTCCCCCTTGCCCTACTCTCTACTCCCTACTCACTACTCCCTACTCCCTACTTTTCCCAAAAAATTGATCCCAATCCAAGATAGGATGGACGGTGATTTAGGTATTTTTTTCATTTAATTGATTATGAAGCGCTATTGGTCTCGTCTGTTTGCTTTAGTTTTGGTTGCAGTCATCGGTTTGATGGGTTGTTCTTCATCCGACCCTGGTAGCTTATCAGGCGATTACCGCCAAGACACCTTGACTGTAGTCAATGTTCTTAAAAATGCCCTTGAGCTGCCAAATGATGCACCAGATAAAGCAGCTGTTCTTACTCAAGCGCGTCAAAAAATTAATGACTTTTCATCTCGCTATCAACGCAATACTTCAGTTTCAGCTTTAAGTTCGTTTACAACAATGCGAACTGCACTTAATTCCCTTGCTGGACATTACAGTTCATATCCCAATCGTCCAGTACCCCAAAAACTCAAAGACCGCTTGACTGAAGAGTTCAAACAAGTTGAGTCTGCACTTCGACGCGGTGCTTAGTTTAATCAAGGTAATATAAATTACATATGCATGAAAGCTTTCACGAATTGAGCGCAAATAGGGGTTAAGACCGCTGGCTTGACTAAAAGCCCCACGTAGGGGCACGGCAGTGCCGTGCCCCTACAATATGTGGAATAACGAGAAATATTCATGTGACGAATGTTACCCAAAAGCCCCACGTAGGGGCACGGCAGTGCCGTGCCCCTACAATATGTGGAATAGCGATAAATCGTTATGTGACGAATATTACCCTTAAATCGCTAGCAGTATCCGTAAAAGTTGTCGGGGATCTGCTTCTTCGACTTATATGATGGCTCAGATTGGATTGCGACCTTATCTGCCTTCAAACACCAAAATATTTTTAAGCAAATTATATAAATAGCTTTATTAGCTCTACCTACCGATAACTATTATTAATCTCAGTACGCACAGCCTATAAGTACCACAGGATTTATATGCAATAAACCCGTAATTGCTTGCACGACATAGAAGCGCAAATCGTGCCAACATTAGTTAAATATTTAAATGCGGCAACAGAAAAACAAGTTTGGAAGTCTAAAATACTTAGGCTTCCCAAACCCAATTAAGCCAATTTAAAAAATTATTTACACATCATCTTCCACGCTCGAACAGCTTAGGGGATGATGATTTTTGTCAAACCTACTCATATCTATGTCGAACCGTCCCTTGAGTATTGCCACAATGTTCTTTTGGCGATGCTTGTTTGCTGCCATTATTAGCAGTAGCTTGTCTCCCTTTTTGGCACAACCAGCCGCAGCACAACTTAATGATTATTGTCAATTAAGCGCTACGGCAATCAAAGAAAAAGAAAACCTGCGCTTATCAGCACTCTTAGGCAACAAGGAAGCGCAAACCAGTTACCTAAAGTTATTAAAAAAACACGCTCAAACTCTAAAACAATGCCGTTCCAGCAATTGGCTGCAAGTCCAAGCAGTTTGGTTGCGGCTATATCCCTGCGATATTCAGTCGGGATATCTCGACCGCATCATGGATCGAATTGCGAATCGTGGCTATAACGCTGTATATATTGAAACTTTTTATGACGGGCGAGTGCTGTTACCCGCAGCGAATAATCCGACATTGTGGAAATCTGTAGTTAACGTACCAGGGGCAGAAAATGCCGATTTACTCGCTGTCGCCATTAAAAAAGGACGAGAACGCGGTCTGAAAGTATATTCATGGATGTATACTAACAACTTTGGTTACAGCTATGCTCAAAGGAAGGATAGGGAAAGTGCGATCGCTCGAAATGGTAAAGGGCAAACTAGTTTGTATGTTGAAAATGGCAACCAAGTTTTTATCGACCCTTACAATGCCCAAGCCAAAACCGACTATTACCGAATGGTGCAGGAAGTCGCCCGCCGCCGTCCAGATGGTATATTATTTGACTACGTGCGCTATCCCCGTCAAGCTGGTACAGACTCCATCGCCACCAAAGTTACCGATTTATGGTTATATACCGAAGCTACCCAAAAGGCTTTATTACGAAGGGCACAAAATTATAAAGGGTTAGAATTGATACGTCGCTTTCTGAGTAAAGGATTTGTCACCGCCAATGACGTTGACGATACCGATCGATTGTATCCCCAAGAAGCCGAACCTTTATGGCAAGGTCGTAGCATTACAGCGACAAAGGCAATTTTACCTGTTAGCGCACGTCAATCCCAACTGCAATGGGAACTGTGGCAGCTTTCTGTTGCCCACGCGATGCAAGGGATTGTTGATTTTGTCACCTTGGCAGCATACACACCACAAAAAATGGGTATTCCTGCTGGTGCTGTCTTTTTCCCCGAAGGCAACCAAAGCGTCGGACGAGGATATGACTCGCGCTTGCAACCTTGGGATCGATTTCCTCGTAATTTAGAATGGCATTCGATGGCATATGCAAACTGCGGTAACGTCGCTTGTATTGCCCAACAAGTCCAGCGCGTTTTGAGCATGGCAAAATCTAATACACAAATAATTCCTGCCATTGCCGGCAATTGGGGTGAGTCGGTCGGTGGTCGTCCACCTCTGGAGATTCAGATGCAAGCTTTACGTCAATTTGCCCCCAGGATTCGGGGAGTTAGCCACTTTGCCTACTCGTGGCAATATCGCCAAGATGATAGCGATCGCAAATTATGTCGGAATTGAGGGAGTAGGGAGTAGGGAGTGGGGAGTAGGGGAGG
>CAXTCQ010000415.1:0-5783 GCA_964242965.1 uncultured Calothrix sp.
CACCCCCCACTCGTCTAAAATTTGAATAGAACTATTGAGAGTGGAATAATGCGCTTACTACATACAATGCTGCGGGTGGGAAATCTTGAAGAGTCGTTGAAGTTTTACTGCGAAATCCTGGGTATGAAATTGCTACGACGAAAAGATTACCCAGGTGGAGAGTTTACACTCGCGTTTGTGGGCTACGGTGATGAGTCTGATACTTCTGTATTAGAACTTACCTATAATTGGGGTAAGGAAAAGTATGACTTGGGTGATGCCTACGGTCATATTGCCCTTGGGGTTGATGATATTTACGGAACTTGCGAAACAGTCAAAAGTCTCGGTGGAAAGGTAACGCGGGAACCCGGACCGATGAAACATGGTTCAACGGTGATTGCATTTGTTGAAGACCCCGATGGTTATAAGGTAGAACTGATTCAATTGGGTACTCAGGGTTCATCCACCACAAAAGGAACAGAGCAGCAGCTAGTTAATCAGTAATTATTACTAGGGATGTAGGTGTGATGGAGTTGAGTGTTAAACGAGAAGTGCAGTACTCCTTTGAGGAGTCGAATTCGCAAACGCATACTGAAACGCGATCGCCGAAATTAATTGTCGGGAGTTTGCTTTGTTCTAGTATATTTACGACAATTTGCTTGCCGTCGGTGGCAAATTCTTTACCGCCTCAGTCGGTAATAACTAGCCAAACGCCAGTAGTCCCACTGGACGAAACCACACCTCAAGTATCTCCACCGGAAATTGATACACCTTTCCCTAGCAATTTCATTCCCAGGCTAGAGCCTGGGAATGCATTCGCGAACGGTGTCTCTATCCAAGGGAGGCACTTCTCGGAAGGCATTCCCATGCAAAGTGTGGGGACGAGAGGGGTGGGGTCTATTCTGGCTGCGGAGCCAGAAAATACTGATATTAATCCGGATGCTTTGAATACATTGCCTGCGGTTGATGAACTTGCGGATGTGAAACCAACTGATTGGGCGTATCAAGCGTTAAAGTCAATAATGGAGCGTTATCAGATTCTTTCAGCCTACCCCGACCGCAAGTTTCGTGGCAATCAACCGATGACACGGTATGAATATGCAGCAGCACTGGCAGCGACTTTGGATAAAGTGGAGGATTTGTTGGCAAGTGCGATTGGGGATGAGTATATTCGTCAGGACGCGATTACTTTACGACGGTTGCAGAAGGAATATCGGGTTGCTTTGGATGAGTTACTTACTCGAATTGATACCACTGAAGTTACAGCTGCCAAACTTCAAGCCGAACAATTTTCCACTACTACAAAATTGCAAGGACAGCAAATTGTTGGGTTAACGAAAGGTAGTAGCGCTAATAGTACTGTTGTATCGCGGACTCGTTTAAATCTTTTAACTAGTTTTAATAAGAAAGATTTACTCGTTACTCAATTAGAATCGGGTAATAATGGCGGTGATGCTGTTTCTAGCGAGCAACGCGAAGGTTTTAATTTATTGGGAAGCGTTGGTTTATTTGCGAATGCAGGTGGATTAGATTATAGCGATGAAGAATCAAATTTAAGCCTAAGACGGCTATATTATACGTTTCGTCCTGCTGATGATTTGGCTGTGACAGTTGGTGCGAAGATGTCACCACGCGACTTTATCGATAAAAATTCTTACGCAAACAACGAAGCTTTTGATTTTAGTTCGGGCATTTTTATCAATAATCCCTTGATTGTCCAAAATCAAATCGACCGTGTAGGAGGTGCGGGTACGGCAGTAGAGTGGAACCCTAGCAATCAATTTAGCGTGCGATCGCTTTACATTGCCACCGATGCAAACCAACTCGATCGAGGTTTATCGGGAGATAGGCATCAAGCTAGCGTTGAAGTAGAATACGCCCCTACGAACAAGCTAAAATTAAAACTACAATATACTAATGCGCTTGTTAACAGTACCGATATAAATGCTATTGGTGTTAACGCCGAGTACGGACTCAATCGCAATGCTGGAGTGTTTGGAAGAGTGGGATTTGGCAGTTATGAAGGATTTAATACTGCTATCAACCGCGATTTTGATGCACATCCCTTTAGTTGGGCTGTCGGTGTGGGGATGCGTAATCTCGTTATACCCGGAACCCTTGCAGGTGTAGCTATGGGACAACCTTTCGTTACAGGTGAATTGGGCAATGCTACCCAAACCAACTTCGAGGCATTTTATAACCTCCCACTTAACGACAACATCAGCATCACTCCCATACTTTCAGTTGTTACTAACCCCGATAACGATAAAAGTAACGGCACAATTTGGCAAACTACCCTGAGAACGGTATTCTCTTTTTAGGGAAGGCAAGGGGTAAGGGTCAAAGAGGAAGGGATAAATTGTAACGTACTCCCGAAAAGTCGCTAAAACGCATTAAAATAACACAATCTAAATCTCTCCATCTCTAGTGGGATGGGCATCCCGAACCGTCCTCGTATACAAATTAAATGTAAAGTTGGTTAGAGTCTGTTTTATTAATTTAGCCTAGTCGTGAGGTTTAGATCCCCGACTTCTTAAAGAAGTCGGGGATCTAGTAACTCCACCCTGCGGGATCTTGCTACGGAACTGATGAAACCGACTACTAGTTACAATTGAGTCTGATTTTGAAGTTAAATTTAAATGCAGTTAATTAAGAAATTTATATCTTTGTTTAGATGAAGCCTTACTGACAATCCGAGAAGATGCGAGTATAGAGATAATGGCGAAATAAATTTTTATCAAATGTAAGTAAGTTAAAAATAAAATTCAATGACAGGCGAGATGCCTATCCGACTCGCGTGCGAAGCTGTTAACTCTTAACTCCTAAAACAAGAACTCTCAACTCCTAAAGATGCAGCCTACAGATCCAGATAAATTTACAGATAAAGCTTGGGAAGCGATAGTAAAATCGCAAGATATCGTTCGCGGTTATCAACAGCAACAACTAGACGTAGAACATTTGATACTTGCTGCGCTTCAACAAGATAATGGTTTAGCAGCGCGAATTATTAACCGTGCCGGCGGTGATGCCACCCAGATACAGCAACAACTCGAAGATTATGCCCGCCGTCAGCCGAAAGTTGGTCGCAGCGAACAGCTTTACCTCAGTCGCAGTTTAGACGTGATGCTTGACCGTGCCGAAGAAGCTAGGGTACGGATGAAGGATTCGTATATTTCGATCGAACATATCCTGTTGGGTTTCGCTGAAGATGAACGGATTGGACGGCGAATGCTCAAAGGTTTGAATTTAGAAACCGCAAAATTAGAGGCGACGATAAAATCTGTGCGCGGAAGCCAAAAAGTCACCGACCAAAGCCCCGAATCACGCTACGAAGCCCTACAAAAATTCGGACGCGATTTAACTGAAGCAGCAAAAGCAGGGAAACTCGACCCCGTAATTGGACGCGATGATGAGATTCGGCGCGTCATTCAGGTGTTGTCGCGTCGTAGCAAAAATAATCCTGTATTGATTGGCGAACCTGGTGTTGGTAAAACTGCGATCGCCGAAGCCCTAGCACAGCGTATCATCAATGGTGATGTGCCCGAATCGCTCAAAAATCGGCAGTTAATCTCCCTCGATATGGGTAGTTTGATTGCTGGGGCTAAATATCGCGGTGAATTTGAAGACCGACTCAAAGCTGTTCTCCGTGAAGTTACGGAGTCGAACGGGCAAATCGTTTTATTCATCGATGAGTTACATACCGTTGTAGGTGCTGGTTCCGGTCAACAAGGCTCGATGGATGCCGGAAATTTACTTAAGCCCATGTTGGCACGCGGCGAACTTCGGTGTATTGGGGCGACAACTTTAGATGAGTTCCGCAAACACATCGAGAAAGATGCCGCACTTGAAAGACGGTTTCAACAGGTTTTTGTAGATCAACCGAGCGTTGAAAATACCATTTCGATTTTGCGCGGTTTGAAGGAACGTTATGAGGTTCACCACAACGTTAAAATTTCCGATTCGGCGTTAGTTGCTGCTGCAACTTTATCGGCGAGATATATAAGCGATCGCTTTCTACCCGACAAAGCCATCGACTTGGTAGACGAAGCCGCTGCCCAGTTGAAAATGGAAATCACTTCCAAACCTGCCGAATTGGAAACCATCGACCGTCGTTTGATGCAGTTGAAAATGGAACAGCTATCTTTGGCAGGGGAAGAGAAAGCGACAGCGCAAGTTAGAGAGAGATTGCAGCGCATTGAAAGCGAAATCGGTAATTTAACCGAAAAACAGCAGGAATTAAACGCTCAATGGCAAGGTGAAAACCACCTTTTAGAAGCAATTAGCGTTCTCAAACAAGAAGAAGAAAAATTGCGCGTGCAAATCGAACAAGCCGAACGCGCTTACGATTTGAATAAAGCCGCACAGTTGAAATACGGCAAACTCGAAGGAGTGCAGCGCGATAGAGAAGCAAAGGAAATTCAGCTAACCGAATTACAAAGTACTGGTTCGAGCTTATTGCGCGAACAAGTTACCGAAGCCGACATTGCCGAAATCGTCGCTAAGTGGACGGGAATACCAGTAAACAGTTTGCTCGAATCCGAACGCCAAAAACTTCTGCAACTCGAACGCCATTTACATCAACGTGTCATCGGGCAAGGTAAAGCCGTCGAAGCTGTATCTGCGGCAATTCGTCGTACCCGTGCGGGGATGAAAGACCCTAACCGACCCATCGGTTCGTTTTTGTTTATGGGACCGACGGGGGTTGGTAAAACCGAGTTAGCGCGGGCGTTAGCGCAGTTTTTATTCGACTCGGAAGATGCTTTGGTCAGGTTGGACATGTCCGAGTATATGGAGAAACACTCAGTATCGCGGTTAGTTGGTGCGCCTCCTGGTTACGTAGGCTACGAAGAAGGCGGGCAACTTTCGGAAGCTATTCGCCGCCGTCCCTATTCTGTAATACTTTTGGATGAAGTTGAGAAGGCACATCCAGATGTGTTTAATATACTTCTACAAGTACTTGATGATGGTAGAATTACTGATTCGCAGGGGCGCACGGTAGACTTTCGCAATTCCGTGATTGTGATGACAAGTAACATCGGTAGCGAGCATATCTTGGATATTTCCGGTGATGATAGGCAGTACGAAAAAATGCAGAATCGGGTTATGGAAGCATTGCGATCGTCGCAATTTCGTCCCGAATTTCTCAACCGTATCGATGAATTGATTATTTTCCATGCTCTCAGTCGCAGCGAAATGAGTGATATTATCCGCATTCAGCTAAAACGAGTCGAGAAACTGTTGGCAGACCAAAAAATTAGCTTAGAAATATCTAAGAAAGCTTGCGAACATCTCGTTGAAGTTGGATACGACCCAGCATACGGTGCAAGACCGCTGAAACGGGCGATACAGAGAGAAGTTGAGAATGCGATCGCAACTAAAATACTTGAAAACACCTTTATGTCGGGTGACACGATTGTTATCGACCAAAGCGAACACGGTTTGTCTTTCAAGAAAAAAGCACCTGCTAAAGTTACCGTTCAAACTCCGGTTGCAGTAGTTGAGTCTTCATCTGAGGTGTAAAGTAGCGTATGGGACGGGCACTATTAATGCCCATCCCATTACAAAATTATTTTATATTTATTGAGAAAATGTAGAGACGCGATACCCAAGCGTCTCTATTCTGTTATTTTCGGTACGCTCCATCCCTTAGCACAGTGTCTTTATCAATCAAATCTCGTTTAACTGCTTCAGATATGACCCGTCTTAGATACTTGACTCGCTCTTGGCTGGGGAGCGATCGCAGAGCTTCATATAGCAACCGCCAAGGCGGTTAAGACGCGGAACGCAAGGCATCCTCAATGGCA
>CAXTCQ010000416.1:0-5744 GCA_964242965.1 uncultured Calothrix sp.
CGCAAAGCGTCCAGACGCAGTTTGCGAGGGGGTCAAAAAAACTTCCGCCAAAACCACAAAAACCCATCTTTAAAAACCTCAAAACCCTTACACAGCAAGCAAGCGAGCGCCTCAACGAAAAAATAACTATTCCAGCCATTCTCCGAGGCGCACGACACAATTTAGATAATCGTCGAAGTAGGTGGCGAAATCACCGGAGAACCAACACCCATTATTTCAACTTGACTCAATGTGTGCTGCGAGAGAGGATAAAAACGCACGCTATCTTCAGTATCCTTAACAACCTTACTTAAACGCTTACGAAGTTCCTTAAATTTAGCGTGAGTTAACTGACATTCAAAAACCGAATATTGTACTCTTTGCCCATAACCTTCGAGTAAATTTGATATTTTATAGCGTCGTTTATCGCAAGTAATATCATAAGCTACAACATACAATAACATGAGTTATAAGTTAGGAGTTATGAGTAATAAAATATATTTTTTTCGGTTGGGTATAACACTAAGCGTCACCCAATAATTACGTTGGGTTACACTTTGTTCTACCCAACCTACGTTAACTTAAACTTGCACTCATTAATCCATTTTAATGGATTTTTGCTATTAGACAGGGATTTGCAATCCCTGTCGGGTCAAAAGCGGAGCGAATAATTGGTTGTTAATTTAGAAACCTAACAATTACGTTAGGTTATACTTAACTTACGTCTTAGAATATATCTAAACAGTTAGCCCCAGGTATAGTCTGTCATTCTGAGCGTAACGAAGTGAAGCGAAGAATCTTGATGTGCCGAATATTTTTGAGATGCTTCATTGCGCTTCGCTCCATTCAGCATGACAGTTGATATTTATCGGGTAGTGAAACTACGTTCTACCGTTCATCCTTCATAATTTATTTGATTTGATAAGGTTTATATTGATAACTCGGATTATATACAAACTGCTTATAAGCCTTTACCTGCTGCGTTAATAAGTCCCATCGCGGCTGTTTTTCACCCGCATCATTTTGCACTTCTTCCTCCATACGTCGCACAAAAGCTTGCAAATATTTTTTCCTCCCGGTGTCATTCAAAAAACAACCTCCGTCCCGAAATTCAAAGTCGTTTTTAGCATCAACAGTTCGAGTATTTACTAACCACAATACCAACGAATCAACAATCGGAGCGCGAAATTCCTCGATTAAATCTGAAGCTAGTGCAGCATGTCCGTCATGGGCTTGATGCAACGAGGCATAATAAGGGTCGAGTCCTTGCAACTCGATTAAAGCGAGTAAATGATTCCACAATACTTGATAGCCGAAACTTAACATTGCATTGACGGGATTACCGGGAGGACGACGCGATCGCGCAGTAAAAACAAAGTCCGAGTTTGTCAAACATTCAGCCCATACCGAAAAATACTGCGCTGCTGCTGCACCTTCAAATCCCATCAAGCGTTCTTTGTTTTCAGCCTGAGTTGCTTGTGAAGCCAGATAATCGAGGCTATTTAAAACAGCTTGTAAATTTTCGGACTCGCTACGCTTGCGCTGTCGTCGCAATAAAACGCGGCTATTTTTTAATTTACCTTGAACAATGGCACGAGCAGTAATTAAGTTTTCTTCGAGTGAAAGTTGTTGTTGATACCGCGACAGTTGGCGATATCCTCGTGAAATCGGTAAAATTCGTCCGTAGCAGTAACCCATCCGCGACAAAAAAGCAATCGGAATATCTCGCCATAAGCAAGCACGAATCGCTTGGGTTGATAGTTGCGACGTACCAAAAATTAGGACTTGTTCGAGTAGGGGTAATTGCACTTCTCCCAAAATGCTTTCTCCCTGCTTAACAATCAAAGATTCTTGCTGAAGTGCAACATAGCACCTTTGCTGGGAAACATAGAGAGTTTGCATTTAATTATGAATGATGAAAGGAAAATTATTTGCGTAGGGTGCGTAGGGTGCGTTAGCGAAGCGTAACGCACCATCATTTATCAGTAACGCATCACATGAGTTTAGTCGGTGCGTTACGGACTATCGTCCTAACGCACCCTACACCTACACCATCTACATTCATAATTTCTTCCGCAGCTTTCCAGTCTTTGTTGTACCTAAAATCTCGGTGTTTTGTCCCGGTTCTAACCACAAAATCACCTTATCTGCGACGCTGGAAACCGCAAAAGTGGCAACCGTGACAAGTAAGGTATTAATAATGACCGCAGCTAATCCTAAAGGTGCAATCAATAGAATTATCAGGGTAATAATTCCCGTGCTAATTGATGTAATGACATTACGAAGTTGAATTGTGCGAGGTCTGATGTACATTTTTTTCCAGCCTTGATAATCCAGTATTTACTACAGTTAATTGCTTTGTAAAAGTGCTTGATTTGTCTACTAGTTTAATGAGCTACGCAAGAGAAACCCAGTAAAAGAAGATATTTAAGCAAAATCAAGATATTGCTCGAAAGCCTATATATACTTCGATTAATCGCAAACTAAATTTATCGACAAAATATTATCTTTTGCTTGACAATCAACTCGTTTGTCATGTATGCACTTAAGATTGGCAGATCCCCGACTCCTTAAAGGATACAGAGACGCGGTTCAGCGGTGAGACCCCTCAGCATTGGTAGCATATGGCTTTATCGAATGCCCTGTTAGACCGCCCTACCATAGAATGGTAGGGCTAATAGCACAAAGCCTGCTGAAAGCAGGCTTCGTTTCGATTAGCCCCAGGGTTACACCCTGGGGCGGTCTTTCCGGCAAGCGAGGGGTGAGACCCGCTATCCTCCCCTCTGCATCCTCTAAAAAGGCGGGGATCTAATACATGATTTAGGTCAAGTAGTCAAAATTTGACGGCTTAAAATACTCATTACCTCACCTGGGTTAGTGGTTGGTAGCAGTGGACTCCAGTCTCCCACATTGGCGTAGCCAATCACCTGCAAATAGCGAATTGTACTATTAACGGCTTTGGGAGAACCAATCAATAGATGTTTTATAGGTTCTCTCTTGGGAAATATTTCAGTCGATTGATTAAGGGTGGGTGCATTTAAATCTTCGCCACGCAAGTACTGCTCTAACTGTAATTGGGCGGACTTTTTTAATTGTGTCATCATTGTAGTTGTACTCCAATAGTTGGGGTCAGATAAAGGCGATCGCTCTCTTCTTGCCGGAATCAGGGGGTCGCCTTTATCATGCTTTCATTTTAAGGTATAATTTTATACTTGTCAACTATTAATTCAAAAATTAATGTTAATAAATTTCATCTTTTAACGGGAATAAATTATGTTTAATTAGAGTAATATTAGCAACATCAATTAATAGAATTGCCCTCATTGATGGGCTGTTATATTAGTTTAAGAAAAAGAACGCTGTTGGCGATTGGCTAGCAGATAAAGACTTATCTCCAGGGGAACATTACGTTGATGCAGCCCGTACTAACTAGTCGAAGCGAAAAATACTTATCAAGTATCGGTTGTTGGTCGGGTAGCAAATGATAATAGTTGGCAAGCAAAATCATAAGTAGGTTTTGATATTTCTGTGTTTGTTATTGATTGGGATAAACAGGTAAGTATTTCTCTACATTTCCTCAAAATTAATGTGGTGGAGTACTGGTGGTTCATGTCATTAGTTCTGAGGGGTTAATAGATGACAACTTCTGGATACCACTGGCGAATAGGGGTTGAGTCCCCTCCGAAGCGTCCAAAATCACCCGTAGGGGCGCAAGGCCTTGCGCCCCTACAGACCGTGGAATCACGCAAAATCCTTATGTGAGGGGTCATACACCTGAATCGCCAGCAGCATCCGCAGAAGTTGTCGGGGATCTGATCCTCTCGCTTATGGTCAAAATTAATGACATGAAGCACTAGGTGAGGTATGAAACATAATAAGGGCGGGGAGAAGAGCGCCCCTACGTGTGCAAACCGCTATAATTCATCATTTATATGCAATCTTTTGAAAGACTATTATTATTAATCGCCACCTTTCTCAAATATCCGGGGGTGGGTTGTGCCGACTCTCTGGAATCATCGCCGGAACAACATCACGATGCTTTTAGTGAGGTGCTAAAGCGTTTCCAAGAAGTAGCGATATCTTGCGGGATTGAATTGCCTCACGGTTATCCGGCAATCCCGACGCTGCGAAAAGATTTGGAAACTTTACGCAAATATGGTATCCTCGACCGTCGCATCTATCGATGGGGGTATTATTTGGGTACGGGTGCAATGTCACTCGATGAATTAAAAGTCGCAATTAATGCTTTATCTACGCAGGCTAAATTCCAAGGCGACCCGCAGGTAAGGCGAATTTATGAGGCTTTGAGCAAGCGATTGCGGGGATTCGATTTAGAATCGAATGGTCAATTATTTTACCCAGTACGTCAACATTTAAACCGAGCAATTATCTACACTGACCCGGAAGAAATGGTCAGGTTGGGTAAAAACCAAGACAATTTATATCATCAATTACCTTTACTGGAAACGGCAATTAGTCAGGGTCAAGCGATTGAAATTTCTCGCCATAGCAACCCTTACGACAAAAATCGCATCGGTGCAATTCGAGTTTACCCGGTGCAATTGATCTACCAAGATATCGCTTGGTATTTATTGTACGAATATTGCGACAATGGACATTTGGCAATTGGACGAGTCAACCGCTTTGCTAATTACTGCCAAATTATTGATGCATCAGGTCGAGGTCTCGAAGCGCAACGTCAAAGTTTAGCAAAAGCTTACCAGTTACTAGAGAATGGTTGGGGTTTAAAGCTGGGTGAAGTCGAGGAACAGCGTTTAGAACTGTCGGGTCAATTGGAGTTAGTTACTGTAAAAGTGCGATTTTATCCACCTGTAACATCATTTATTTTAGAAGGCGAACGGCGACATCCCAAACAAAAAATTACCAAGGTTGCCAAAGATAAAACTACAAGCGAGATTTTGTATGTCGATTATACCGTTCCCTTACCAGCGCGATCGCTCGATGAATTCATGCTGTGGATACACCGTTACATGGATGCAGCACAGATGATTTCTCCAGCATTGTTGGTCGAAAAGCATTATCAAGCGGTAGAGAAATTGCTGAGTCGTTACAAGCAATCAACATTCTTGCATTAGCCAACCGCAAACCCATCGAACTGCCGCATAAACGGCGAGTGATATGCTAGCACAATATCCTCTCTCGCTACTCCTAGCTTCACAAGTTCATCGGCAAACCCAATCTCCGTTCCGTCATACTGTACCCAAATCTTACCTTCTTTTATATCAATATGGACTGAACACCCGTAAATGCGACGCTCGTCTTTCCACCCAGCACTGACAACCTGATAACGGTCTCGTACTAAATCAAACACAGGCATTACTTCAATTTCACCCGATGAAAATTTGTAGCTTGCATATTCTTCTAAAACTTGTTTTACCAATTGTCGATATTTCTCTACTTTTTCCATTCCAGAATAACCTCCCAATATGGTTCGGATAAGAAATTTTCCCAAGATCGATCCCCCTAAATCCCCCTTAAGAAGGGGGACTTTAAAAGGTTTTTAGCCCCCCTTTTTAAGGGGGTTGGGGGGATCTAATTTGTTGCAGCTTCATATTAAATTGGTATTACAACAAAAAAACGCCCTCCGTTTCCGAAGGGCGCTTCTGATTAAAGTCGAGACGCGATGTTACTCGCGTCTCTAAGCGTTAGATTATTAGATTAACCGTTGATTGCAGGAGCGCTCAAAGCGACAGGAGCAGCATCACCAGCAGCCAAGTCAAGAGGGAAGTTGTGAGCGTTGCGCT
>CAXTCQ010000417.1:0-5655 GCA_964242965.1 uncultured Calothrix sp.
TTTTCAGGATTAAAAATACGATAATCTATTACCCAAAAATTTAAAGTTTTAGAATGCTTAATCTCTTTTTTTGGAGTTTTTTGCGTCTTCTTTTGAAATCCATGAAGTAAAATAAAGCGCTTACCAGTGTAAGCAAAGTAAACTATGCGATAAATGTTTGTATTTTGTTCTACTCGAATTTCATAAAGTTTATCTTCAAGCGGAGCAATATAAGGTTTACCTACAGAAATCCCATGTTCCTCCAAAATCTCAAAAATATGAGAAAATTTAGCCTTGACTTTTGCATCTTGTTCGTTAAACCAATCTAAAACTGGACTGTTACCATTTGAACAGCTTTTTTGAACCTAGTGTAACAAATTATCAAACCTAGACAGGGCAAAGGTTTTTAGACCCGGAATGCAGGTTTTTACAGCGTTTACTTGTTCAGAAGAAGCAAAAGCTGTTTTATAAATTTGGGAAGAAGATGAGGGGCGCACCGTCAGCAACTTGGTGGAGCGTATCGTCTCGGAAGCTTACGTAAAATCATGGTAGGTAATGAAAAATAAAGCATATAAGCATTTTACGGGATAATTTATTTATTGGAATGGTCATTGCAAGAATTTATTTAATAATAAACCCGGCTTTTTAAAACCGGGTTCGTCAAATTTCTACAAATTAATAATCTGTGAAATGTCTTTACAATTTGAATTGACTCAACCAGGGACTAACGCAAACCCCTAACTTTTGCCCTAACCTAAGTAGCAGTTGACATTGTGTCGTATCTTGATTGTGAGTTAGAGCAAATTTACATCCCGGCAAAATCCGACTGTACAAACAGTGAAAATAAAGTTCTTGCGATCGCGTTAGGGAAACCCCGATACTAAGTTGATGCGAAATATCAATTAACTGTTCGAGTCTAAGAATCTCCAGTTCTACATTATCGCTCGTATCGTGCAACAATTGCCAAAGCGATCGCACGATGATTTGCTCTAACATTACCTTGCCTTCGGGCACATTCAATCGACACCGCAAATGCTTCGCTTCAGTGGCGATCGCTTTCAACTCTACCAGATGATTTGCACTTTGTACGGGTTCGCTAATATCCTGCTCTAACCCCCTCAATGCCAGCATACACTTGTGTCCCAAAGCTATCTCCGCAGCAACTTGTAACTCCTGCGGTGCGGGCAAATCATCGCGGTGAAATGCCATCAAGACTCCGTAATTATCCCGATATGCTTGGGTATAAAGTTGGTCAAGCCGCGATAGTGTTTCTTGACTCAATAGCTGCATAATTCGCTGTCTTTCTTCAGCAAAAAGATTCTGCAAGCTAAATGCTTCTTCTCCAAATAACTTAACCATCATCATAATTGTTTGCGCCGCGCTTGCCTGTTGCAGCACTTCAAACAATTGTTCTTTTAATTGACTGTAAGCACGTCTTCCTTCACTCGGTTGAATGCAACAGTGAAAATCCCAACCACCTAAATGGAGTACCGCAAATACTAAATCTTTGCTCTCCAAAGTAATTTCTGATACTAGCGTTAAATGACCGACTGCTAGAGTTAACGCCCCCATGCGCTCTAATCGGTAATCTGACTCGGTTGCATTATAACAATAAACACGGTTATTACTATTTTGCTGTCTCCCATTGAATAGCGACGTAATCGCATAATGTGCCGCAACTTGCTTGAAGCTGACTTGCGCCGTCACTACGAGTTGTCGGTATACATCAGTACCGTTTTGGAATAAATCGATATTAGTCGGAACCAGGGCAAGGCGTTTGAGAAAGCCATTTTCTAGCTGCACTCCCGATACTTCGGTAGCAAGTTCGAGGGCACGGGCAGCGTAGCGAAGTATTTGCGTACCTTCCGGACGCGAGATTTCTTCAAAGAACCAACCGCAACTGGTGAACATTAACAGAGCATGACGTTGCATTTCCAACAACCGTAATGCTTCGATTTTTTCGGTATTACTCAGTTTATGGGTTTGGTGACGGGCAAAGAAGCGGCTAATATTTTCGGGAGTGCGATCGCTTATTACCTCAACATACTCATCGCGGGTTTGCCAGGGATCGGAGAAATATTTGCTGCCATGTTCCTCGTAAACTTCAATTAGGCGATCGCGCAACCAATTTAAACTATCGCGTAAAGGTCGCCGCCATTTCAAATGCCACCCCGATGCCCCACCGCACCCGCAATCATCTTGCCATCGATCGACACCGTGGGCGCAACTCCAAGCTGTAACGGGTTTGAGTTCGACGGACCAAGCGGGAGGATTCAAGCTTAGGTAATGGGCAAAATTCGTTACCGTCCAACCCCAATGGGGAAATTCTCCAGTAAAAGCATAAGCGAGGGTTTTCTCAGTACCATGTTTGTGGTGTCCGAAAGTTTCTCCATCGGTGGCAACCGAAATTAATTGCGATTGTCGTCGATCCCCGCGTACTGCTGCACCGATACGTCCCGCAAAATGGCTCGAATTGTAAACGACATCGCTAAATCCCATATCCCGCGAAATCGGACCATCATAGAAGAAGATGTCGATATAGCGATTATCATTTGTCCTTGGCAGTTCGTCTGACAACTGACTATTGATGGACATACACGTTTTCAAATAGCAGCGATAGGGACGAGTGGGATCGATTTGACTGCCACCTACTTCGTGCCATTCAGGACTGGGATCGCTTTCGGAAGGTAGGAGACGACAGCGTTGTGCTTGGGAGGGTGCGAGAACGATAAATTTGATCCCCTCGGCAACCAAAGCTTCTAAAGTTTCATAATCTACAGCCGTTTCTGCTAACCACATCCCTTCGGGATCGCGTCCGAATCGAGATTTAAAGTCTGCCTTGCCCCAACGAATTTGCGTGTATTTATCGCGTTCGTTAGCCAACGGCATGATGATGTGATTGTATACTTGCGCGAGAGCATTGCCATGCCCGTTCAATCGGTGGCACGATTTGCGGTCTGCTTCTAAAATTCGCTGGTATACCTCAACGTCGTGCTTTTCCAACCAAGACATGAGCGTGGGACCGATGTTAAAGCTCATATACTCGTAATTATTTACGATCCCCACGATTTCGCCTCGGTCGTTAAATACCCTCGCAAAGGCATTCGGACGATAGCATTCATTGTGAATGCGCTCGTTCCAGTTATGGAAGGGAGCTGCACTCGGTTGACGTTCAATCGCGTCTAAATAAGGGTTTTCGCGTGGTGGTTGATAGAAGTGCCCGTGTACCGTCACGTATACCCCTACAGCACCCTTTAATGGATCTATAGGGCGATTTGACTGGGGATCGGTGGGATGATTTTCGTTTGTATTTGCCTGCAAAGGCGAGTGAGAACCAGAACTAGCTGGCAGTTCAGCAGCAGAAGTCATGCAGTATTCCAAATGAAGATAAACTTGCAGTCGCCGTTCAAAACAATGTATCTAAAATTCTTTACAGTTGCATTTCCATAAAATCAGCAAAGGTAGCGATCGCCCAAACGCGGCTCCGCCTTGGAGTATCGCGTAACGGTTAAGATCGAACATTGCTAACTATATATCCTTATTTTCGTATAGCGACTCTACTTTTGTGAGTATTTTGTTTAACTTAACAGTTAAAAGCACATTCGCTAGCGGGTTTTTCTTAAAATCTTAAAGATAATTTAATAGTATTTCAATACATTAAACAGCATATAAAGTGTAAAGATCCTATTTTTACTTGAATTTTTGCTACAAAAGCTGATGAATGTGTGTTGCAAATAACTTGAGTTTACAAATTTGTTCTGCGAAAGAAAACAGTAGAAATTCGGAAGCATCTACCTATAGGCTTGAGCTTATCCTAGAGGTTGTTCGTAAAATTTTCATGTTTGTGTTAAGTCTCTCCCCGTAAAGCAGGCATCCTGCCTTTTTCCCAACTTCAGCATCAAGACAAAACACGACATGCATTACACTTCTGTGACTGTCAATCTTTAATTCAGGTGAAAAATGTCAGGTAAAAATATATTTTTTCTAATTTTACTGCTATTTATCCCGGTTTCCTTAGCCGCACATTTCCTTGAATGGGGAGACTTGATAGTTTTCATCACCGCAGGACTGGCAATTTTACCATTAGCTGCTTGGATGGGTGCAGCCACAGAGGAAATCGCTGTTGTCATCGGTCCCATGTTGGGTGGGTTGTTAAATGCCACTTTTGGAAATGCCACTGAAATGATTATCGCCATAGTGGCGCTACGGGCAGGACTAGTTGATGTCGTCAAAGCCAGCATCACGGGATCGATTATCGGTAACTTGCTGCTAGTGATGGGATTGGCGATGTTTCTGGGTGGAATACGCTACAAAGAACAGAAATTTCAACCAATTGTGGCACGAGTCAATGCAGCTTCGATGAATTTAGCAGTAATTGCATTGCTACTGCCAACAGCTATGAATTATACATCGCAAGGCATTAGCCAGAGAACATTGCAAAATTTCTCAATGGCTGTCGCTGTTGTATTGATAGTTGTCTATGGATTGACGCTATTATTTTCCATGAAAACCCATTCTTATTTATACGAAGTGGGTATTGTTGAAACCGAAGCGTTAGAAACTCCTTATCGCAAACCCAATATTTGGTTGTGGTCGGGAGTTTTGCTCGTTTGTACCCTACTTGTTGCCCTCGAATCGGAGATGCTTGTCGATACCTTAGAAGTAGCGACATCGAAGTTAGGTTTAAGCACATTATTTACCGGGGTGATACTCGTCCCCATCGTTGGGAATGCTGCCGAACATGCAACCGCTGTCAGCGTAGCGATGAAAGACAAGATGGATTTATCACTTTCAGTTGCTGTTGGTTCGAGTATGCAAATAGCCTTATTTGTTGCCCCAGTTTTAGTCTTAGCAGGAAGGGCATTTAATCAACCAATGGATTTAAATTTTAAACCGTTTGAATTGGTTGCTGTCGCAGTATCGGTGTTAATTGCCAATACGATTAGTTCGGACGGTAAATCGAATTGGTTAGAAGGAATTTTGTTGTTAGCAGCATACATGGTTTTGGGATTTGCCTTTTATTTCCATCCCGTGACAGTTGGGAGTTAAGAGTAGGGAGAAGGGGAGAAGGGGAAGAAGCAGCAAGAAGCGGAAAGAAGAAAAATAATGTTGCTATTAAACTCCTCTACTCCCTCCATCTCCCTACCTCCCTACCTCCCCACTCCCTACTCCCTACTCCTCTAAATTTCATATTCCTTAATGCGATGTGTAGACATAATCCGATATAGGGGTAAAGGTAAAAGCGAAAGGTAAAAGAGGAAGGGCTTTTGTAAAGGCGGATACCCTATGGATTCCCCAACAGGGTACACGACCAACACATTTGTAAACGAGATATCTCAATCAACCCAAAGAACTGGTAAGGGCGGGTTCACGACTACATATTGGTAAACGAAATACCTCAATCAACCCGCCCCCCAAGCGAAAAAACTCATAACAGTACAACATACAGGTAAACGACATATCTCAATCAACCTGCCCTCCCAACCCACAATCTAAAATGCCACAGTGATATTGTCATGACCGCCACGTTTGAGCGCAAACTCAACATTAGAAGAAACAGCTGACGATGTGCCGCATTCAGAGCAGAAGCGATAGCGCGAACGCCTATTTGTATGGCTGTGTTGCATTGCGGGCATTGTAAGTTGGTCATTGGATATTGGTTATTGGTCGGTGATG
>CAXTCQ010000418.1:0-5646 GCA_964242965.1 uncultured Calothrix sp.
ACTCCTAACACAAGAACTCCTAACACAAGAACTCCTAACACAAGAACTCCTAACTGCCTACTCCCTACTCCCTTCTTAAATAATTTTGCTCAAATTTGAGATTTTGACGCTTTGCTAGGGAATCATTATTTTGTAAGCAATTTTTGTTTCAAATCTCACTTCCTGCAATTAGCAATGCCAGTTTTAACAACCGATGATTCCAAGCAAGCAGTTCTTCCAAAAGAACAAGAAACTCAACCGCATAGCGATGATGCGATGATAGTGCAGCTGCGTGCTGTGACAAAAACTTATACAAACGGGCAAGATACTTTAAGCGATATAAACTTAGAGGTAAAAAAAGGCGAATTTCTTTTTATTACCGGACCAAGTGGTTCGGGTAAATCGACACTTCTGAAGTTGCTATATGGTGAGGAATTACCAACCCAGGGTGAAGTGATAGTTGATGAGTGTAATGTCAGTTCTTTACAAGGCGATCGCTTATCATTATTACGGCGACGTATTGGTATTGTTTTCCAAGACTACAAGTTAATTGGGCAGCGAACTGTAGCAGAAAATATCACTGTCGTTCTGCAAGCGCAAGGTTACACCCGCAAAGAAATTCAAAGACGCTTAGAACCGACTTTAAAACTAGTTGGTTTGCTATCCAAAGCCAATTATTTCCCCGGTCAACTTTCAGGAGGTGAGCAACAACGAGTCAGTATTGCCCGTGCGATTGTTAGCACACCACCCCTGATTTTAGCAGATGAGCCGACTGGGAATCTTGACCCCGATAATTCTTGGCAAGTAATACAAATCTTTAAAAAATTAAATGCTTTTGGTGCGACGGTAATTGTCACTACTCACGACGAACAATTAGTTCGACGCTGCAATCATCGGGTTGTCCAAGTCCGTAATGGGAGAATTAAGGAGTAGGGACAAGGGGGACAAGGGGGACAAAGAAGAATTTACTCTCCCTGTCTTCCCCATCTTCCCCATCTCCCCCATCTCCCCCATCTCCCTTGTCTACCTACTCCCTAATCACCTGCTTAACTTTAACTGCCAGCGGTTTCAAGGGTGTTGGATTACCCAAGTTATGGAAATCCTTACTTTCTAAAACTTGCAAGCTGTCAAACGCTGCGTCTCGAATTAATGATTCTTCCTCTTGGATAAGCAACAGTTGTAAGCATTCCGCGACACTTTGACGTTCCGAAGCATCAACGTCGGAACTTTTAACTAATTTTGTCAGTTGCCGGATTGCTACCAGACGCTTGAGGGGATCGGATTCGGTCAAGTTGACTAATAATTGGTCGAGATAATTTTGCTGTTGATTGTCATTAATATTGGTAATCAGCCATACTAATAAGATTAACGTTAGTAGCGTCCCCACACCTTGTAAAATTGCACCAGTCGCAATCCAAGGATTCTTGGAACCAACCCAGACTGAAACAGCAATATAACTACTAAGAGTTGCTATACCACCACTGAGTACAGCGACAAGCAAACGCCGATTTTCCCGGTGAAAAAATTGGCTATATTTTGACCAATGCTTTTGCCAGTTCCATTTTTGCATCGAGTAAGCCGATACCATTGCCCCAATCCCAATGCTGCTAGCAAATAATAGCTTCCAGTTCCACAACAGCATCGCAATAACAATTGTCACGAAACTAAGAATCCCTCCAGGTTCTCGGTATCGCTGTATATTTCGCTGCTTTGTGGCTACCGTCTTAAGTACTGGAAGCATCCAGTTGGGGATCTGGTTTATTAATTGCTGCCACGAAGACGAAGCCTGTGCCACAGTTTTTACCTTCAAAATTACCAGATTATTACTATATAGGCATTTGCCCGCAATTTGAGATTGCCGAGCAATGAAATTATCCTACATGAGAATTACTTTATTAGCATGAATACGCACGATTTTTTCAAAAATTTTTGCAGTTTTTTTTAAGAACAGAAACTAAAGTCATCAACGGTAAATTGCCCGTCAAACGCGCAGAAGCTAACGCTGTAAATGTCTTTACCTTTAAGGGATAGCAGCGTATTTGGAGGTACTGCCGAATCCGAGTTTGCAAGATTCGCTCCTGGCAATACTGTTTGTGCTATGATTTGGCGATCGCGGTTGTATGCCGAAAGTACCAACCGTTGCGAAGAAGTTACATACGCACTAACCGTACTCACAGGACGCACAAAAGAAGCTTCTAAAAATCCACCTTTTGGCGCTCCCATCAACACTACAGTACCTGAGTGCGTTGGAAATGCCGGGTTTGATGGCTGTATGGCAATGCAATTATCAAAAACAATTCCTGATTCTTGATATTGATCCTCCACAGTTTCAAAACATTTCAAAGTCTCAAAATTTAAATAAGTACAAGTCGGTGAACTTACGATCCGAGGGTCAATTACCCGTTCCTTTAAATCGAAGTCATCAGCCGCAAATAATCGGTCTTCAAATTTTACGAACGTATTCGATTGAAGACTAGCCTGCTTTACCATGACACCTCCGCTGTTTCTTTGCCGAGAAATTAATAGGGTTAATTGGATACAAGGCAAACACTTTTGAATAAGTAATAATGCTTAATGAACTTCAGGCGATCGTGTAACGACTCCAGAGGAGTATCGCGTGCGATGCATCAAGCAGAAATACAGTTACCAACTAAATTAAGAGTTATAAGCGCTTGCAGTATTGTGACGCTTAATACTATCAGTGATGTTTCTGATAGGGTACCACAAAAAGCTAGTAGGGGGACTGACCCCTAAGTGATAGCTGCTACACGTATCAGCATTCACATGATAGTACCTTCAACCAGGGATGCTACGGGTATATGAGAGAAAAATCACTGAATCTTTACATCCATCGTGGCGATTTTACATGTTCTTGATTTCAAGAATAAATAATTTACGATCCCTAACTCAGTAGCAATGATTTACCACACTCTTAAGTAATTACATTTATTACTTAGAAATTAAATTGCTATTTATACTAAGTATTGTTTAAATTTGGACATGTAAATCAATCTGTAGGAAGTTGATATAGTGGATTTAGTTAGAGAAAGTAGGGAGTAGAGATTGGGGAGTTAGAAAAAGCATAACTATCAACTCCTAACTCCTAACTCCTAACTCCTAACTTTCAACTCCCTACTCCTTTATGTTTGAACCATTAGGATTTGAGCAGCGCTCAATTATCACTTCGCTCGGCCGGATGGTATATTACACCAATACCGCAGCACCTTGGCAAGATGACAAAACCAGCATTACTAAAGAAAACTTAGTATTTCTACATGGATTCGGAGGTGGTTCATCAGCTTACGAGTGGTCAAAAGTCTACCCAGCATTCGCAGCACAGTACCGCGTCATTGCACCTGACTTAATTGGTTGGGGACTTTCCGACCACCCGGCACGAAATTATCAAATTGATGATTATTTAACAATAATTAAAGAATTTATACAGCAGACTTGTAATGAACCAGTTCGGGTGATTGCTTCTTCGCTGACAGCAGCGTTTGTGATTCGTGTTGCGATCGCACATCCCGAATTATTCAAATCGCTGATTCTGACTACAGCCGCAGGACTAGCGGACTTTGGTGAAGATTATTCTCGCAGTATATTTGCTCAAATTGTTAGCATCCCCATAATTGACCGCTTACTTTACAGTACGGGTATTGCTACAAAAGAAGGTATTCGTAGCTTTTTAGAGCAACGTCAATTTGCTCAACCCAACCGAGTTTATCCGGAAATTATCGAAGCATATTTGAAATCGGCACAACAACCAAATGGTGAATATGCAGCACTATCATTTGTGCGCGGTGATTTGAGTTTCGATTTATCGCTTTTTATTCAACAACTCAAAACACCGACTGCGATAATTTGGGGACAAAAATCGCAATTCACAGGACCAGAAATTGGTCGTCGTCTCGCAAATATGAATCCGCAAGCTATTCGCATTTTTGAGAGTATCGAAGATGTCGGTTTAACACCGCAGTTAGAATTACCTGCTGTCACAATTGGATTAATTCGTCAATTTATGCCGTTACTCGATGAAAATATGAGTTCGCAAATAATTGAGTCTGTGTAAAATATTACCATTAACGCCAATTATCTATTTAGGCTCGTAGTTGCGCTTCAGCGCTATACATATAAGAAGCGCTAAAGCTCAACTACGAACTTACGAACTTGATATAACCCCTACACCCGAATTTGTGGTAATTTAAATAACGCTATATATGTTTCAGTATCTTCCGGCAACTGGTGGATAACAAACTCAGATTTGTCAATAAAAATATCTCTAGCTGTTTTACCAGGCATGTAATGCGATATAACTTGTTTAATGCCAATCTTATACTTTTGGTGATATGTTTGAGATATTTTTGATAATTTTATCCATTGATTACAACTGCGCGCTTCCTCTTCTTTAACAATATCTTTGACTTGGCTGTAAAAATGTTCGATTGTCGGTAAGACAATATGTACCGATTTCTCGCCGCTTTGATTATTTAATACTGTTAGCGTGCTACTTTCTTTAATGACTCTATATACAGTGAGACCATTTTGCTGAAGATGATTGCAAAGGTTAGTCATCACATTATCTGACGAGCAAACTAAAACCTCTTTAGCATGTGGAAAACGCTCGTGAATTGCCGAACCAAAGGTAATCATTTTCCCATCAGCGTTATCTTTACCCGCAGGAACGTGAATTAAATCGTAACCGCGTTCGTGTAATTCGGCATCTAATTTACCTTTACGACACCAATTAGCAAAAGCAATTTTGACTTGAATTGGAGAGTTACAAATAGTTGTTAATATTTTTTCGGCTTCGCTATTTATCTGTAAGTTTTCTGCGTCTAATAGTAATACTGTAATTCCGTGTACCGATTTTTGTGTTAGTTCGATTTCAGAACTCCCAACACTATTAGATTCAGGTTTGGCAAAATTTTCTAGCTTTTGCGTATCTGAATCGATATCAGATTTTGCCACAGTACCATTTAACTGATTATTTACTATATTCTGGGGTTCTTTTGGCTGCGATGATTCAATATCGCTTTCAACAACAGTATTTGCAATTGGCTTTACTAAATTTCCTACTGAGTCAACATGCGGGACTACTACATTCTTTGGATCGGATTTTGGCGAATAGAATTGAGCTACTTTTTCAAATAGTTCAATTAATACGGGTGAATCAAAAGATTCGGGAGTAAGTAGCGCTTTTAAAAATTTTTGCAAGTGTTGCTGAATTAGACTTGGATTTTTGACTTGGCTTAATACTTCAATCAGCTTGTTTATCAAACCCGACTGATGACGGCTACTTTCCCAAGGTAAATTCCTGTATTTTTCAAGCAAAAGTTCTGGCTGCTGCTTTTGAATAGTAACAATCGCTTGGCAAACTTCAGCGCTAATTTGATTCAACAAAGTAGAATTTTCAGCAGTCAGAACAGCATTCATAGCTTAAAGATTACAGAAGGATATATTATCTAAGAATTTTGATCGAAGACAGTCATTTAATCTTTGTTATATCTGAGCAATCAACTAGATGAAATCCGTAAATTTGCTGAGTAAATATTTTTGAGATTCGCACTGCTTAGATTTTTCGGATTTACAACAATAAGACACTGTAGGGGGGCGGCAGAGGCCTGGGCCGAGCCCCAAAGAAAAATATATCAAGTTGAATAATTTTTG
>CAXTCQ010000419.1:0-5587 GCA_964242965.1 uncultured Calothrix sp.
ACCTTCCCCCTTACCAAGTAATCCTAATTTTCCTTCTCCATTTCCTTTTGGTCCACCTCGAAGAGCAGAACCACCGCCACCACCGCCAACTCCTAATGGATGCTCTAGTTGTCAACAAGGAATACTTGACCAAGCAAAAAATAATGGCAACAAATTAGACCAAATCATTAATGCTGGAAATTTAGGATTAAATGCGGCTGCACTTGCTGACTTGCAAGAAGTTTTGAGACGATTGGGACCTCAAGTAAACGGAGGAATTAGCGGCAAACTGCAACGATTCTCAGCGTGGTTGCAACTCGACCGAGCGCTTAATATTTTGACCTGGATTCAAACATTGCATAACGCTTACATGTTAAGCAGCGCGTTAGGAGAAACATTATTTTCAGTAGTTGACAATATTCTAAATATTTTTATGAAAGATGATGATGGAGTCGATATTGACGCAAAATCATTTTTTGGTAAAGCTGTCGATGATTTTGCTAAAGGAATATTTGGCGTAGAAAGTTGGAATGGAATCAAAAAGACGTGGGCAAGTTGGAATCGAATCTATCAAAGTGGGGCAAATATTGCTAATAGCGTTCGGGATATGTTTGATTCAGCGCGGAATGTCGCTGAATGGACGGCAGAGAATACTGGAAAAATTGGCAATGCTTTAAAACGATTTGGAGCGGTGGGGGATAAAGCTTTTAAATGGATGCCTGAACGAGTTACATCCCAAAGTAAGTGGCAGCAAAGGCTCGAAAACCTTGAAGAAGCTGCATCTGGAATTGAAATGATTACTTCAGAAGTTGTAAGCGTTAAAGATAACTTAAAAGAGCTTCAAGACCAAAGAAAAGAATTTGAAAAGTCTATTGAGGAAGCTTTACCAAAAGATAGACCTGACAACAAAAAGTCTAAAGAAGCTAAGGATGAAGCTAAACAAAAAAGTGAATCGAAACCAATTGATGATGAAAGCAAGGAGGCTGACGAATAATGGCTTTACCCGAAGGATTTAGCGAATTCGAGCATCTTCAAGACCTTGTAAGAAAAGAGCAGAATAAAGTTGTTCGTGCATGGTTTAAAAATCAGGCTGACGATGATGTTTCGACTCCAAAAGCTGGTTTAAAACATGCATGTATTATCAAAGATGAAGATTCGGCATCTATGACACAAATGCGGCTTTGGTTATTTGAAGTCACAATTGGAAGGATGCAAGCAATACAGCGTCCGGTTTACGCAATTCCGGAACAAGAAATACAAAGTAATTGGAAATATAAACCACAAATTACTCTTCACTTTCTGGAACCGTATGACAATGAAACGCACGGGCAAGGAGAATCTAGAGCCGAAGCAGAAATTAGCTTTAGGCTAATGGGAGAAACCAGCGAATCAATTACGCGAGTTAAAGCTGAAAGACTTGCAATAGATATTAAAAATGAATTTGCTAAACCTTTATTTAGCTGGTCAAAAGGTTGGTTTAAATGCACCTATTTGGACGTAGATAAAGGCTACGATTTAAGGTTATTTGTCAAATCAAAAACTGAAGGGGAACGGGTAATCAAACAAGTCCTCAAAATACAAAATCATACATTTGACCGCGACCTGTTTCAATTTGTCGAACACGATCGCTCTTATCCCGCTAACCCTGGAACTCATCGTGTCTACGGTCAAACCCGCAAAAAATATGTCAAACGTCCGCGTGTGGATGTAAATTTCAAGTACGCGCAGTTAAAAATTCAGGGGTTGCCTAATGCAATCAACCTTGTTGCGACTGGGGGAACTCGACTTAGAAGCGTTATTCAACAGGTTTAAGAAATAAACAAGTGAACTTTGACAAAAATTTACTGGATAAGTTAACTAGTCCGGCTAAAAGAAACAACCCAAAACCCTTGTTATAACGAGAATACGCACGACAACCAGTATTTATTGAAACAATGGGAAGACGTAAATCCGTAGCTCAACTAGAACGCGACCTTGAGTATGCAAGGAAGAAAGCCGCTTACAAACCTCCTGTACGGGAAGAAGGCGGTACTCCACAACGCCGTCCGAAAATAGCAGTCAAATATGAAGTCACTTCCGGCTTGGCTCCCGCTAACACTAAATTTACTATTCAAGCCTCAAAAGAGGGTGTTGAATTTTTTGGTAAATCAATCTTGAACCTGGCAGATCCGGATACCGATCCATCGGCACCTAGAGGATTTAAGCCAAATCGGATGATGGCAATGGTTGCAGACGGCTCCCCAACAATTGTTCGGGCAAAAGGCAGTACTCGACCTTACATTCGTTATGGGAAAGGGACGCGAGACAGCAAGGCGCAATACAATTACACTGCTCCAATAACTTCAGCAACCGCAACAAGTTTAGATACCGCAGTGAAGGCTGCTGTTACTGCTGCTAAAACAAAAGTAGGTGGTGCTTTTGGGCGAATTTGGTTCGAGCCTGAAGATTATCCGTTTACTGCGAGTGGACAATAATGCTCCTGCTAGCTACTCCGGCTATTTGGTATCCAGGACAAACTGAGGAAGAAGCAGAGGAAGAAATTGATTTGATGATGCTTCGAGCAAATGCAACCGCTACTTTTTTAAAAGGTGAAGTTGACGCTGATTTCTTCTTTAATTTTCTTCACGAGTCGGGTATCGACATCTTTGCAGCATCCCAGGAGTGGAATTTAGAAGATGGGATTATCGTTTAACCCGTCTAATTTTGGCGCGTGGGAATTAGTCTATCAACGCAAGTTAACTAAATCAAATAACAACGATTTGCCTTTCGATGTCGAACGACCACGTAACCCGCGCGTTCCTTACATTGACCCCGTAGAAATTCCTTTAATTCCCACCAGTCACATATTTTTAATTGGGACTTTTTCACTTGATGCAAAGCCAACTTGGTATAGAGCCGGCTATTTATTTCAAGAAATTTTGGGAATTAAAGTCGATGACAGCGTTGTATTTGAAGGTTTGAACTCTAGCCCGGATACAACGATTGATGCAACCAATCGAATTATTGGTTTAAACAGAATTCAGCTTGTGATATTCCCCAAGTATTCAAGTAACTTTGCGCTAAGGTTTGAAGCCGTAGCTTGGCTTAAAAGTCTAAATTTGACTATTTGGGAGTATCGCGGCACTGAAGTTGATACAACTGAAGATTTAATTCAAGCGATGCGAGCAAAGCTTGAAACTATCGAATTCAAAATTGACAATTTAGGAATGTAAAATGCAATTAACACATCAAGATTTGGCTACTCAACTTCCGGCTAGTAGCATTGAATTTGTCGGCAATAATCAGTTGAAATATAATTATAGTCAAATTACTGGTGAGAATAATTTGACTTTAGAATCGTCTTTAGTTGAAAGCACCGCTAAACATTTACAAGCTTTAGTTGATTTGACGACAGCTATTAATGAAGAACGTATGTTATCGAACCCACCAAAAGAAGCGATTACGTTTGCTTCTAAAAGTTTTGAAGGGACACCAGAAAAGCCTGAAATACTGTATGAAATCAGGATTGCAATTAATCCTGCGACCTTTGTGGAAAACCTTTTTGACCCGACGGCTGAGTAATTATGATTAATAATCCTCCTATTATTAGTGCAAATCAAACTTCTCCAGCCTCTTTTTATAAATGCACCAATAAAGTAACTCTTCTGGCTGCAAACACTCCAGTTTTAATTGCAAAAGGTAATTCCAAAAGGGGGTACGGAGTTTTTGTTAATAACTCAGACAGCTTGATTACTTTAATTTTAGGAGAGATTGACAAAGGGGATATCGACGAAGGTATCCCTTTAAATCCTGGTGGCTCTTTTGAAATTACGTTGATAAATTTATATAAAGGCGCTATTTCTGCTATTTCGAGTAGTGCCGCTAAAATTTCTTGGGTCGAATGTGAGTAAAAATAATGCCTCTTTCTAATCCTTCAGTTTTTAAACCTACTCGCAGTAGCGCTGCTAATCCTACTTCTGTAGCATCGTCTACAGTTTCAGTTACTTTACTCGCAGCTAATTCAAATCGATTAGGTGCAATTATTTGGAATAATTCAGCTAGCGATTTATATATAGACCTTGATGCTGAAGCTAGTACTAATAATTTTGCTGTCAAAGTCGCCGCAGACGGCGGATATTACGAATTGCCGTTTACTTACACAGGAGTAGTTAGCGGTGTTTGGGATACTGTTGATGGCACTGCTATGGTTAGGGAATTTGTTGTATGAGCGATTTTAGCGATACTAATATTCTCCGAAAAATATTTAACGCTATTCCAGGAATTTTAAAGCCTGTTTTAATTCGCGGACAAAAACAACGTTGGAAAGACGATTTTAACGGTACTTCGTTGTCAAATGAATGGGAGATTGTAAAAAATAGCGGTAACGGTTATATTTCTGTAGGTGGCGGAGAAGTTACTATTAATACCGGAACTGCGATAGGGTCAACGGCAATTCGTAGTATTAAAAGTTTTCAAATTCCATGTAAGGCAGCTTTTGCTTTTCGTACTAGCGGCAAAAATAATTCTCAACGATTTAAAATGAGCGTAGTTAATGCTTTGGGTACTAATTACGCAAGATTTGTTGTAACGACTAGCACTGTAACGATTGATTTAGAAACAAGCAATAGTCCATTTCTTATTAATACAAGTAGTATAAATTTAGGAATAAATACTGTTAACACTGGAATTGTAGAAGTAGAAATGACGATTGATGAGACTAAATTTAGTGCTTTAGCTCCAAACACTGTAGGAGGCAAACAACAAACTATAGCACGACATACTCGCATTCCATTATCTAGTGAAATTTATTTTTTAGAAATAGAAACAGAAAATCCAGCGGCAACATCCAACTCAAGTTTTATAGTTGACTTTGCTAGTTTTCAGGAAAATGAAATAATTCAGTCCGAACTAACAGCCGTTAGAAGCAATAGGAATTTATCTGACTCTATTTTAGTTTCACCTGGAACTAGCGTTTTTAGTGCAAGTGTGAACAATAGCTTTTTCCCGGTAAATAATATAACAAGTTATACCAACGATTCAAGTACTGCATTGTCAGCAAATGGAAGCGTCACAACGTCGGTTAAGGATATGTCAAACAAAGGTGTTTTTATGGCGTTTGTGAATACTGACGTTCCTGGGAATTTGTACATTGAGCAGTCACCCGACAATGTTGCATGGTTTACCACTTCTCCTTATCCTTGCATAGCTGGTGGAAATAATTTTAGGTTAGAGCCAGCGTCACGTTTTGTACGATGTCGATACGTCAATGGCTCGACTGCCCAAACTACATTTAGACTTTATAGCTTGATTAAATCTTTTTAAAATATGAACCTGAAAATTGACACTATTATTGCCATTGGTGGTTTAATGATTGCCTTTGCCTCTGGTTTTGTTTCCGTGTTACTTTGGTATGCTAATCACGAGAAACAGCGTTATGGATTTGAGCGCGATATTGGTCATCTAAGACGCAACCAGGAACAGATGCAGCAGGGTATTACAGCGATTTTATCGGAGCTAGATAGGCGCTTCGATGAAATTGAGCGACGCATTGGGTACAAAAGTTAATATGCAAGTGTGTGAGTTATGTGAGTTTGTAACATTGCTTTACAATTAACCCGTGTGGGGATTC
>CAXTCQ010000420.1:0-5540 GCA_964242965.1 uncultured Calothrix sp.
AAGTCGTAGTATCATTAATTATTGTAACTCATCACTCTCCGCTTCTCCCCATTCTTCTCCTTTGACCCTTCCCACTTTCTCTATTTTCAACTCCCTACTCCCTACTCCCTACTATTTCATAAAGCTTACTTTCAAATTTTTGCATACAAGCCGACCAATCAAATGGCATGATTAACAAGCGTGCTTGCTGCGACATTTCGGCTCGCAATTGTGGATTTTCGAGAATTGTAATTATCTTATTAGCGAAATCTTCGGGATTATTTGGTTCTGCTAAAAACCCATTTTGACCGGGAAAAACTTGCTCCCATGTCGAAGTTGCTTTTGCAGCAACGACCGGAGTTCCAGATGCAAGCGCTTCATTATTTGCCGTACAAAAGTTTTCTGTTATCGATGGGTTTATAAATACATCCGCACGAGCGTACCATCCTAACAATTCCTTACCATGCGACTCACCCCAAACTGTAATTCCGTTCTCATACTTTTGAGCTAATTTGCGAATTTCTTCATCTTGCGGACCCGTACCAATAATTACCATGTGAACATCTGGAATTTTTGCCGCGATAAGTGGAAAAGCATCAATAAGTTGAGTGACATTCTTTTCATAGGTAATGCGTCCGAGAAATAATAATGTCGGTCGTTTATCATTGGGGATTGGGTCGTAACAAATATTCGCCGGTTGGAATTTTTGACAATCAACTCCTTGATAGGGTAGATATTCGCTACGTTGTGACTTTAGTGCTTTGTACCTTTCGAGTTGTTGTCGTGAAGGAAAGAAATTAACATCGTAAATTTCGCTGAAACGCTTGATAATACCAGGCAATATTGGACTAATCAATTTAAAAATTGTATTGCCTAAGTAATATTGAATATAAGCAACAATATCAGTATGAAAAAGCGAGATGGTTGGTGTACCGGTAAGTTTGGCATACTCCGCACCGACTGCACGTCCGTACCCTTGTAAATATAGTGAATAGAAACCCCGCATTTGTGGAGCTTCTTCTACTACTACAATATCTGGTTTAAATTTTTTCAGTAACTCGGTATCGCTCCAATGTCGATGGTTTAATGGTTGGGGAAGTGATTTATAAAATATCAGCGGTTGTGTAGGGAATGCATATGAAGAAAAGTTAGGAAAATGTTTAATTTCATCCAGTCCCGGCATTGGTCGATTTACGACACGTTGAGGATATTGGTCATTAAATTCTGGATGAATGAGAAAAACATGATGTCCTTGTTTGAGTAACCAAGAAACTCGCTGATGTACTGCGACAGATACTCCTGTTAAAAAGGGTGCGTATAAACTTGTGATAATTGCAATCCGAAGAGGTTGTTTGGTCATAGTGTTAGTAATGTTGTGAATTTTAAAGAGAATTAGTAAATAAATTTATCTCGCGCAGAGGCGCAAAGGCGCAGAGGGTAAGAGTTTTAATCCGCAGAATAGGCATCTTGCCTATATGATGTAAGATACTCCAGGAGCAATCTAAGATTAACTACTATTTTCCTTCTTTGCGTCTTTGCGTCTTTGCGCGATACCCTACGATTTATGAGTCTAGTGAGTACTTCATCTTGATATTAATAGTCGTATTTTTGTTTAGCGTAAAGCTAGCGTCCCTAAATTTTGGAGTACCCGTTGTCACTGATACAGTTGGATTACGAGAAATACCAAAACCTTCCTCTGGAATCCCTAAAAAATTACTATTCAGCTTGGTATCACCATTTTCATCATCAACTATAGCAACCGCATAAGTACCATATTTCAAACCTGAAAATTGCTTTTTGACTGAAGTACCAGTAACCGGAACACAACCACTTTGGACTTCGCTTTCATTACTGCGAGGAAATCCGCGTTCATTCGAGTAAACCCGCAGGCAAACCTGACTTTTATGCTGACGTAATCCGTTTACAACAACTGTTAATGATGCAGTTGATTGAGCATTTGCGATTGCTACTAAATTGATACCAATAGTAGTTAGCAATCCGAAAATACCTGTTGTCAATAGTTTAAGTTTCATGCTTTTAATCCTTATTAGTTTAGTAATTAGAAGTCAGGAGTCAGGAGTCAGGAGTTAAAAGTTGGGAGTTAGGAGTTGGGAGTTGGAAGTTAGGAGTTAGAAGTCAGAATAAATTAGATGGGTTTTATAGCGTCACAGCTATTGTAGGTATCAGGATGAGGTGGAGGTAAGTATTAGTACAAAATTAAATACTTATTAAACTCTAAATTCATTCACCAGTAGCACAGAATTTATACTGAATTCTGCTTATTGACTCCTGAATTCTACAAATAAAAATGCCACTTTTCACGAATCAGACGATGATACGCACCCCAATCATTAATATATATCTTCTTGAGTAATTGCCATGTTCCTTTTGAACCAAATTTACTTTGAAGTGCTAATTCTGAAGCATAGTTTGACATTTTTATCGATATAGTATCTGGAAGCATCGCCATGCTATACATTGCAGTCATTAATGAATGTTTTACTAATTCCTTAGTATTATAGTTAGTAGATAAATTGGGCAAACTACAATCATGTGAATAATCGGGAATACATAATCCATTTAGTGCAAAAATATATTTGCTCTCGCTACCTTGTGGTAAATATTCTTTAATTGTTTGAGTTATTTCCTTATCTAGCGCTATCTTCAAATTACCAATTTTATCTTCAGGGCAATAAAAATGTCCTCTTGTTCCTTTTTCCATTGCGACTAAAGGCAAACCGCAAGCTGTTGCTTCTTCGTGAGTAATTCCATATGTTTCTGTATCTGAAGCACTAACGAAAAAACCGTGACGTAAACGAACAAAGTTATATATGTCGGCTAAGAGATGATTGGGAACTAGACCAGCTACGGTTACATTATTACCTAATTGCTTTTCAATTTCAGATGCGGCAAAACCCATACCTACAAAAAGAAAATGAATTTTCTCTTTCATTGCATCGCATTCTAGTAACTGCTTGCAAGCATCTATCAAAATAGAAATGTTTTTTTCATCGCTTAATCTTCCACTATAAATAATGCATTTTTTGGAAATGATGTCTGGATTTTGGACAAATTCAATTAGTTTATTAGCATTAAAATCAACAACGGATGCTTCTAAATTAATCTTATCAATAAAATCAACAACAGATGGTTCGTAAACTTTGAACTTAGTTAAATCGCATCCTAATGGAAGTTCCCAGACTGGTGCTTTAATGTGATATTTAATGATATCTTCCGGTCGAGAAATAGTGACGCGATCGCATTTGTTCGCATATGCAGAAATTTGCATTTTCAAGCACCATTGTCCGATATTCGCTAATAGTCGATTTATCCCGACTCTCGGTCCTTTTTCATCTCCTCTACGGACAAAATCATAGAATAATTGAATTGGTTTAGCGAGAAACTTAAGCCAGTATCGATTATCTAAATTATTAGCTAGTAAGTGAAATTCTCTTAAACTATTTATTCCTTGATAAATATTGTTATTTAACTTTGTATATCGCTGTGGAAGTAATATTTTGAGTATAAATTTTCCAGCTTCAATAAAACAATCTTGTAAAATTCCTAGTATTTCAAATATTTTGAGAAACAGATATGAATAAGTACCTGAATTTATATAGAATAAAAATTTGCTCAATGAAAACTTTCTATTTGCCTTGTCAGCATACACACCACCATAAGCACTTTCTATCAAGATGCTAAATAGAGATTGAGAATCTATGACTTTATAAAAAGAAGTGACGATACGTTGAAAAGAACTACCAAAGTTGGTATCAGCTTCAGCCATAATGGTGTTAACTAACGTTACATCTTTTTTACGCGACTTCATGGTTTTTGCTGCTAGATATCCAGATATATCTGTCACTGCAAAGGTTTTAAATGTATGAATTACATCGGGATTTTCATCAATAATATCTTTGATAATACGAGGATGAATCGGTAGCAAGTCAATTAAAAAGGGAAATATGCTCGGTGGAATTAATGGAAGAAAAAATCGGCTACTTAAGTTGGGTGTATATTGTTTGAAAGTAACATTAGGAAATATACTATATTGCTGACGAGTATTACCAAGGCAGTACACTACTATATCAATATTTTTATCTGCACTTACTTGATAAATCCAATCATTTATCATAGATTGAAAACCCGTAGTACTACCTTCAACAGCGCCGATTCCTAAATAATCAGCACAGATTACAATTTTGAGATTTTTGTCTAATTGCATGGTTTCATTACTTAATGATTTGATGAATTACTTTGGACTCAATCAGGCTAAATATATGGAAAATTGACTTTGAGTATTTAAATTTTATTTAGATAAGTTGTTAGTCAATTAATATTTATGATTATGTATTAAATAATTAATATATCCGAGGTTAAGATATCTGCATTTCCCTGGAGGTCAGATCCCCGACTTCGCAAAAGTTGTCGGGGATCTAATAACCTTCTTGTAAGGGTCAGAATTTATCAAACAAACCACTAGTGTCATCGTGAATTTGCAATACTCATTGACTAGTTATGAGACTGATGGTTTGATGACTTCAACTTTGATAGATATTGATAATCGAGGTATGCGTTTCCATATAGTCTGGGAAACTATGAATAAATCTTTAATTAATAGCGATTCAGTTCCCCTGAGTTTTTGAATTATACTGAGATGACATCGCAAACGCTCGTAAAAATTCATTTTTCCCATGCAAGCAGAGCGTAAATACTCCCAAAATATTCTCCAATGGGGTAATAATATTTTATCTTTGTTTGCAGAATCAAACCAGACTGCATAAGCATGAAAATCAGGTAACATGTTTAATGAATACTGAGGATTATTATTAGTAAACGACATGTGATGAGGGAAATACATGCTTAAGGATTGCTGCGAGTGATGTCGTGCAAAAAAGAGATATTCGGGTATTTCGTAGAATCTACCAACAAGCGCGAGTCGAAGTACGAAGATTGCATCGGCAGCACCATAACCTCCCATCGGAGGTGTCTTTCTGAGGGCACTACTGCGGATAACTCCGTAACATTGATAACAGAAATGTTTCGCTAACAGTTCGTCAAAGCGTTGATAGATTTTGGATGAATTGGTGTTGAGATATATATTATAATCACCAATTATTTCACTTTTTTCATCGATGAATTTTACTAAAGAGTGGCATAAAATTACACTTGAATCTTTATCAAGTACTGCAATACATTTCTCTACAAAACTTGGGTCGTGTAAGTCGTCGTATGCTGCCCATTTGAAGTATTCTCCAGAGGATAATTCAAATACACAAGCAAAGTTACGAGCGCAACCAATATTTGTTTCATTTCGGTAGTAATGAATGCGGTTGTCTCTCGCTACATATGCTTTACAAATTTCCTGAGTTTTATCGGTTGAGGCATTATCTGAAATAATTATCTCAAAGTCTTCAAAGGTTTGAGATAATAACGATTTGATTGCTTGTTCGAGAAACTTCTCACCATTGTATACGGGTAGTCCGATACTTAGTTTTGGTTGATTCGACATAGGAAATACCGTGCAGAGATTCCGTAAATTTAAGAGGGGAAGGGGGAAG
>CAXTCQ010000421.1:0-5530 GCA_964242965.1 uncultured Calothrix sp.
TAACTCCTAACTCCTAACTCCTAACTCTTAACTCTTAACTCTTAACTCTTAACTCTTAACTCTTAACTCCTAACTCCCTCTTCCTAATACTTCTTCCGATGTCGGAAATTTGCTACAGATTCGACAATTCCCAAAGAAATGAAGTTCGTAAGCATAGCCGAACGTCCGTAACTCATCCACGGTAACGGAATCCCTGCCACCGGTGCTAGCCCCACGTTCATACCCACGTTTACAATCACCTGGAAGACAATCATTGCCAAAACACCAACTGCTAACAACGAACCAAAATTATCTTTAGCAGTTTGAGCGATATGCAATAATCGCATACAAATTAAACCGAAAACCGACAGCAATATCAAACAGCCAATAAAACCGAATTCTTCACCAACAGAAGAAAAAATAAAGTCGGTGTGTTGTTCGGGGACGAAATTAAGTTGGGTCATCGGACCTTTATTTAATCCCCAACCCAACCATTCCCCCGCACCAATGGCAATCCGCGATTGATGCTGGTGGTATCCAGTAGTTAGCAGGTTGCTGTCGGGGTTTAAAAATGATGTGAGTCGGTCTTTTTGATACTCTTTTAAAACGTTATTCCAAAGGAAAATACCGATTTCTCCACCCAACATATTTAATGCCCAAGCAGCAATTCCACTAATACCAAATCGTCGCCAAGGCAGGGTAAACCAACCAAGGATGCCCATCCCTACAGCCCACATCAGTCCCAATGGACCAAAAACTAAATCTTTGGATAAGGCAATCGTGAAGGGCCATTGGATGCTAAATAAAATGGCGGCGATGATTGGCGAAATCATCAAAATTAACCAACCTGGGTTGGCATTTGCCCAGTACAGCATTCCCAAGACGATTGCCCCGAATACTAACGACGTTGCCAAGTCGGGCTGGATAAATACCAATGCCCAAGGGATTGCTGTAAATGCCATTGCCCGGATAACACTGGGGATAGTTGAAGCAGTGTTTTTGTGAAGTAAAGCCGCCAGTGTAATAATCATGCCGATTTTGGCAAATTCAGACGGCTGGACATTGAAGCCAGCAACATTAATCCACCGTTGTGCCCCTTTGGCGCTAGTACCAGCTAGCATTACCGCAATTAAACTGAAGTTTGTTAAACCATAGATAAACCAATGGATTTGTAACAAGTTTTCGTAACGGATACGGGAAATTATCAAAGCAAGTACCGCGCCAATTCCCGCAACTAGCCAGTGCCACCACCAGTCAGTTAAGCTTTGGGTTAATTCGGTACTGCGAATCATTACACCACCGAAGATGCTAACGCCGACTACTAGAAAAAATAATAACCAATCGAGTTGCTCCCAAGGTTTTATCCAATACTTCCAACGACTTTGAGAACGTGAAGACTTTTTTAATAACATTGTGCGATTTTAGACTTTAGCTTTATAGATTTTAAATTTAGTCACCTATTAAAATCTGTATTCCCAGGTATTACCTGGGAACCAGAACAAAAATTATTTTTTTACGTCAATGCAGCCACCGATACCTTGCCAGCGATCGCTAGGGCTACTGCATACAATGCCTTCGCACTTGCAGAATCGGGGTCGCCTGCAACAATTGGCACACCATTATCGCCACCAACCCTTGTGGAAATCTCCAACGGTACGCATCCCAATAACGGCACTCCTAATTCAGCTGCGGTTTTCTCACCACCACCCGAACCAAAAATATCGTACTGTTTTTCAGGCATATCTGGCGGTATAAAATAGCTCATGTTCTCGACTATACCCAGTACCTGTACGTTCATTTGCTGGAACATCCGCAATCCTTTGCGTGCATCCAACAAAGCAACGTTTTGAGGTGTTGTCACAATTACTGCCCCTGCCATTGGTACAGCTTGAGTTAGGGTTAACTGAGCATCTCCCGTACCCGGAGGCATATCAACAATTAAATAGTCAAGTTCGCCCCACTGCACTTGGTATAAAAATTTGCGAATAATCCCGTTGAGCATCGGACCGCGCCAAATTACAGGTTGGTCTTTGTCGATGAGAAAACCCATCGAAACTAATTTGACTCCATGATTAAATGCAGGTTCCAGAATTTCGCCGTTTTCTCCAGGATGAACGACAAGTGCCGCACTTGATAAACCCAACATCGTCGGGTCGTTGGGACCGTAAATATCGGCATCGAGTAATCCGACTTTTGCACCAGTTTGCGCTAAGGCAACAGCTACATTCACCGCTACCGTACTTTTACCGACACCACCTTTACCACTGGAAATGGCAATAATATTTTTGATGCCAGCAATTCCTGTTCGGTCGGGTAAAGTTTTTTGCTGCGGTGTTTCCGCTGTTACTTCCACCGCTACATCTGTAACTCCTGGTAGCTTTTTGACAGCTTTTTGACAGTCTTCAACAATAAATTCGCGTAGCGGACAGGCTGGAGTTGTTAACACCAAAGTAAAGCTCACTTTACCTGCATCAATTTTAACGTTGCGAATCATGTTAAGTTCTACCAGACTTTTGCGGAGTTCTGGGTCTTGTACTGGTCGCAACACCTCTAAGACTGACTGCGAATCTAAAACATCGTTCATAATATTTTTACCCTTACTGCCGCAACAAAATTTAACTTGCATTAATTTGTTATCTATAACAGCATCTTAGCGGGTTTGCGGTTCAGTAATAGGTAACGAATAGTTTGCAATTAGCCATTGATAAAATCTATATGTATATGTCAAAAAATTTAATAGGTACGTACTAGTCTGTGTTATTTTTGATAGGTTATTAGATCGCCGACAACTTTTACAGATACTGTAGTACTACTACTGGTCTATGTCATTAATTTTGACCCTCTCGTGAGGTCTAAATCCCCGACTTCTCCTGCGAAGTCGGGGATTTAGCAACCCCTACTGGTCTGTGTCATAAGTTCTGAGGGGTTAGTTAAGTATTAAATCTCTCCTATCTCTTACTCTGATGGGTACGTAGTAGCGCGATACTCGCACAAAGACCATTAATTTAGAGGGCTAGAGCAACAGCTACGTGCCAAAGCTTACCCATCAAAATTAATGACACGAACTACTACGTACTAAGAAATCCTTAAAAAGTGAGGGGTTAGGAAAATTAAAAATCAAAACAACTGTCCTTAAGCGATTTTCTTTTTCTCGATACTGCTTGTAAAGCTGCTTCCTCAACAGCATCAACCAAAGCGCGTGCAACTCGGTCTGCATAAGGACGCGAAAATGACCAAATTAGCGGAGATAACCAGCCGCGTAATGTTACAGAATATGACAAACAAGTACCACAAACAGTAGATTCAACTTTGTAAGTTATTCTTTCTTCAATACCGGGAAGTGCCAAAATTCTGATGCTTAAAAGTTCTCTGGGATTAACTCGTTCGACAAAAATTTGAATTGGAATTGGTGATAGGCGCGTAACTGCCCAATAGATTAGTCCGGGTTTGGGAACTAATCCGTAGGGAACATTAGTGCTTTTAAACAATGGATGCCAAGAAACATCTGCCAAATCAGCTACTTTCTGCCACAGTTCATCCACCGAGGCAGAACTGATTTCTCGATACGTCCGCACTAGAGAAGCGCAAAACCGACGACGTTTGCGGTGGATGAATTTGGATAACCAATTTTTCTGCATTTTTCCGAATCCTCCTCGCTACACGTTTGATTATTTTCTATTATCGGTAATTCTAATGAGTTTTTAGTACCAGTATTTCTTACTAATTGCCCGCTTATAGCAAGTTATTGCGTATTAAATTTACAAGTTAATTTCCGATCTCAGACTGTGGATGCGAACCACTTGTCATCCTGTATCAGAAATATATGGTTGAAAGCACAATATCTTCCTCCTAAGGGCGTAAATATAGTTTAACTTAGGGGTGATTAGAACTTTGATATAGCGATATCGTGCTTCAGTTAAAAATCGATGTACGTAAGTAGGTGGGCATAAATATTCATCGTTGAAACAAGGGAGAAGACAGAAAGCAGAATGTAGAAGGGAAGAGGGTTTTAGGTGACTTTACGTTCCGTTACATAGTTAGGTTTTGATTCTACTTATATACACCTAAATTGTATTAACTATTGATTTGTTAATCTAAAAGTAGCCTAAAGTTTTAATGTCATTGCTCAGTGGCTGACATTGGCAGTAGCTAGTCGCGTTGAATATGGACACAAAACTCGTAAAAAAATAAATAAAAATAAATACTATACAAGCCCGTACACAATTTGAGAGACAATAGTCTTTAATCATGTCAACCGAGTGTGTGTTTGCGCTTGGCTGCTACATGAACCCCTTGCAGGTTGAAAAAGTTTAACCTGCTCTTTGAAAGCGGAATGACATTCCGCACTGAGCGAGTTAATAACCTTTTGGTGGAAACTGTAATTTAGGTTTTAATTGGTTTTAAAGTTCTATGTTAATCAATTCGCAATCCCCCACTGTACAAACCACACCGTCGAAATGTTTACCACCAACTGACGCGAAAACGCGAGTCAGTCAGTTTATGCGTCAGTTACAGGATGATATTACCCAAAAACTCGAACAAGTCGATGGTACGGGAAAGTTCAAAGAAGATCATTGGCAACGTGCCGAAGGTGGTGGTGGGCGATCGCGTATCATGACCGAGGGTAGTATTTTTGAGAAAGCAGGTGTCGGCTTTTCAGAAGTTTCGGGTGACGAATTGCCTCCGTCGATTCTCGCACAACGTCCCGAAGCTGCGGGACATAATTTTTACGTAACTGGTACTTCGCTGGTATTACACCCGCGTAATCCCTACGTCCCCACAGTTCACCTCAATTATCGCTACTTTGAAGCAGGTCCGGTTTGGTGGTTTGGTGGTGGTGCCGATTTAACCCCTTATTATCCTTTTGCTGAAGATGCATCTCATTTTCATAAAACTTTTAAGACTGCTTGCGATAAGAATCACCCCGAATATTACTCAGTATTTAAGCGCTGGTGCGATGAATACTTTTATTTGAAACATCGAGATGAGACACGGGGAATTGGTGGTGTGTTCTTCGATTACCAGGATGGCACTGGCGATTTATATCGCGGACCTCACATCGATAGTTCAGCAGCAATTTATAACAGAGAAATTGGAGCGCAAGCACCTCGCACTTGGGAAGAAATATTTGCATTTGTCCAAGAATGTGGTAAGGCTTTTTTACCTGCTTACGTTCCTATCGTCGAAAAACGTAATCCCACCGAGTATGGCGATCGCCAACGTGATTTCCAGCTTTACCGTCGTGGTCGATACGTGGAATTTAACTTGGTATTTGACCGAGGGACAATTTTTGGCTTACAAACCAACGGTCGTACCGAATCAATATTGATGTCGTTACCACCTTTAGTCCGCTGGGAATATGGCTACCAACCCGAACCAAATACCCCCGAAGCTGAATTGTACGAAACCTTCCTCAAGCCGCAAGATTGGGCAAATTGGAGTCGGGAGTAGGGAGTAGAGGAGGACAAGGAGGACAAGGAGGACAAAGAAGAATTTACTCTTCCTTGCTCCTCCATCTCCCCTGTCTCCCCCATCTCCCCTGTCTCCCCTG
>CAXTCQ010000422.1:0-5462 GCA_964242965.1 uncultured Calothrix sp.
CCCTTATCTCCCTTGTCCTCCTTGTCCCCCTTGTCCCCCTCATGTCCCTGTGCAAAATCAAGCTGGACTTTATAGAAATTCGCCTGCACGGCAAGCACCGTACCAAATAACTGTTCGGTTTCTAGTTCCCCTTTCATTACGCTTTAACTGGACATCGTACTAACAAGGAAAAATAGCCCGAACAGTCGATAATTTGCTCAATTTCATAACCTGCCATAGTTAAACTATCAGGCACTTGCTCGATTGGTTCGCCAGGGTCAAGCCAAACTTCGAGTAAACTGCCTGGTGTCATTTTCTCCAAATATAATTTTGTGCGGACAAAATTAATCGGGCAAGGAGTACCGCGCAAATCGAGTTGAGCATCGGGAGTTGAAACGGAAGATACACTCATCGTTGGTGGAAAAAATTTCCCAAAAAACCTTCTAAACCGCCTTTACCAGTACGGTCTCCCTTAATTTTAGCTAGCTTCTCCAACAATTCGCGTTCTTCTGTAGTTATCTTGTTCGGAATATCAATTATTATCGTAATCAAATGGTCGCCGCGAGTGACAGGATTGCCCAAACGCGGGACTCCACGACTTTCCAATCGCAACACCGTGTTTGGTTGAGTACCCGCAGGAATCGTTAATTCTTCCAAACCATCAACAGTATTTACCTGCAAACGGCAACCCAAAATTGCTTGGAGATAGCTAATCGGCACGCTAGAAAGAATATTCAAATCATCGCGCTGGAATTCGGGGTCTTCATTTACCGTCAACTGCACGTACAAATCCCCAGGAGGACCGCTGCGCTGACCTGCATCACCTTCTCCAGGTATCCGCAAGCGCAACCCATCATACACCCCTGCCGGAATTGTAATTTTGAGCTGCTTGGCAACTTGATTCGTACCTTTACCACTACAAGCTTCGCATTTGTCTTCGATTACCATTCCCGAACCGTTACAAGTCGGACAAGTCGAAACTTGAGTAAAACTGCCAAATGGGGTGCGGGTAACGCGACGAACTTGACCCGAACCCGTACAAGTCGAACAAGTGCGCGGACGAGTACCCGGTTTAGCGCCAGAACCCGTACAAACTTCACAAGTTTCGAGATGAGCAATGCGAATTTGTTTTTCTCCACCAAATACTGCTTCTCGAAAATCTAATTTGAGGTCAAGCTGGAGGTCATCGCCGCGTGCGGGACCGCTGCGCCGCCGTTGTTGCGTCGGACCTCCCATTCCACCACCAGCAAAGCCGCTAAAAATGCTTTCAAAAATATCGGCAAATCCACCCATATCGCCCATATCTTGGAAGCCTCCGCTAGCCGCACCCGATACGCCTTGTTCGCCGAAGCGGTCGTAGCGGGCGCGGGTTTCTGGCTCGGAAAGGACTTCGTAAGCGCGGTTAATTTCCTTAAAACGATCCTCCGCTCCCGGGTCTTTGTTCACATCTGGGTGATACTTCCGGGCTAGACGGCGGTAAGCATGTTTAATTTCTTCTTTGTCGGTGTCACGAGCGACACCCAGAATTTCATAATAATCACGAGCCATATAGCAAAGGTAATTAGAAGGTAAAAGGAGAAGAATGCCGGGGAGGCATTGGAGAAAGGGCTGGTTTTTGTGCTTTGGTTTCTGTAATTACGCAATGCTTGTCAAGATAGCAGGCGTAGCACATAATTGCAGTACAAATGCGATACCTTAAAGTGGTTACCTTCATGCATCGCTGTTTAAGCAACTTGCTTTCATCGTTGTCAGAAAGCAATAGTTAAGTTTTATTAATTATAATTTTACCTGTGCTTCTATAATCCGAATAGTTACGAGCCGCAAATACAATCGAGGCCATAACATAGTATTTTGTACTGTTTCGGTCTAGTTTGCCTTTGTCATCCACCACTCGATACAGTCTTTGTAATGGTATTTTACAATTGTGCTACGTAATAAGATAAATCTCAGCCTGTTTTCTAGAAGGGCTAGCCGCACTTTTAGGTGTGGAAAACCCACCAAATATTTTTTTAATCAATTTTAAAATAAGCAAAATGTAACTACTCCAACAACTCCAACATAGCACCGACGAGGTTAAAAAGCCTTGGTTGCTAGGTTTCATAATTTAGTAAAATTAAATTAAAGGCTGATAATAAGTTACTCCCAAACCAGGCGCTGTTTAGATTTAAGCGGGAGCAAGCGCACTAACCTCGTACTCGTTTGTCGGCAAAAAATAAGAAAAATTTGTTTTTATTTTTAAAAATCCCCGGACTTTCTCGTCCGGGGAGCAACCTGACTAACAACTTTTAATCAATTGCTTCATAATCTGCCTGTAAACTGCCTTCTTCTTCAAAATCGAAGTTGAAATGCGGTGTAATACCATTTACCTCACTATTGGCTTGATTCATCGAACTATCACTAAGTTCAACAATTTCACCAGTTTGGCTAGCTCTGTTGTATACATCAGCACCAATTGAAAACAGTGTTTTTTGGAATTCGTCAAGACATCTTTGGAATTCAGCAATCGAAATACTAGTATCAACCATTACAGATTGGAGATGCGATCGCTTTCCGTCTGCCAAGGTTTTCATTTCTTCAGCGATAAAGTTACCGTTATCCTTTAAAGTCGATTCATAGGAATGTAACAAGTTATCAGCCTGGTTTTTCAAAGCTACCAGCTCGATACGTTTTTTATCTTCATCAGCAAAAACTTCGGCTTCTTGGCGCATTTTTTCGACTTCGTTAACACTTAAACCACCTGTATTGGTGATGCGAATGCTTTGCTCTCTACCAGTTCCTTTATCCTGTGCCCCTACTTGCAGGATACCGTTAACATCGATTTCAAACGAGACTTCGATTTGCGGTACACCACGAGGAGCGGGAGGAATCCCCGCAAGGAGGAATTTGCCAAGGCTTTTATTATCACGCGCCATTGCGCGTTCACCCTGGAGGATATGAATCTCTACCGAAGTTTGTCCGTCAATAGCTGTAGAGAAAACTTGAGACTTACTGGTGGGAATTGTCGTATTACGCTCGATAATTTTGGTGAAAACTTCGCCTAGCGTTTCGATTCCCAACGACAGCGGCGTAACATCGAGTAAAAGCAAATTATCGACTTCGCCACCTAGTACCCCAGCTTGAATTGCCGCACCCAAAGCAACTGCTTCATCGGGGTTTACCGAACGGTCGGGAGTTTTGCCATTAAAAAATTTGATTAAAGCATTTTGAACGGCGGGTATCCGGGTCGAACCACCGACCAAAATAATTTTATCAATGGCTTGGGGCTTGAGGTCAGCATCTTTAAGTGCTTGCGCCATTGGTTCGATGGTGGCTGTAATTAAGCCACCTGCCAACTCTTCAAATTTGGCGCGAGTGAATTCCATCTCCAAATGCTTGGGACCGCTAACATCTGCCGTCACAAATGGCAAATTAATCGAGGTACTACCCATACTCGAAAGTTCGATTTTTGCCTTTTCCGCAGCTTCCCGCAGACGTTGCAGTGCCATCTTATCTTGCGATAAGTCGATTTTTTCTTGCTGTCGGAAGGATTCAATCATCCACTCAACGATAACATTGTCAAAATCGTCACCACCGAGTTGGTTGTTGCCACAAGTCGCCTTAACTTCAAAAACTCCATCCCCAAGTTGGAGGATAGACACGTCGAATGTACCGCCGCCAAGGTCAAATACGAGAATAACCTGTTCTTGGTCTTGTTTTTCTAAGCCAAATGCCAAAGCTGCGGCAGTTGGTTCGTTAATAATTCGGAGAACTTCTAGACCGGCAATAGTGCCAGCATCTTTAGTGGCTTGGCGTTGAGCGTCGGTAAAATAGGCAGGTACGGTAATAACTGCCTGCGTCACCGATTCTCCCAAAAAATTCTCTGCGTCTTGCTTGAGCTTTTGCAGAACCATTGCTGAGATTTCTTGCGGCGTGTAATTGCGTCCGCGAATCTGGACATCAACAGTGTCGTCACGTCCTTTTATACATTCATAGGGGACGCGATCGCGTTCGGTTTTAGTATCATCCCAACGCCGACCGATAAACCGCTTAATACTATAAATAGTATTTTCTGCATTCGTCACAGCTTGACGTTTTGCCAGTTGCCCAACTAAACGTTCGCCGCCTTTGCCAAATCCGACAATACTCGGAGTTGTTCTGCCACCTTCAGAATTGGCGATAACAATTGGTTGACCACCTTCCAATACTGCGACGCAACTGTTGGTAGTGCCTAAGTCTATACCAATAACTTTTCCCATAAATAACAGTATTATTACTGAGCTATTGTGCAAGAAGTTACAGCAATACCGATTCGCATCAGTCGCAAGCACTGCGCGATTGGCTGCCTTTACTTCAGGCGTGATTTAGCACGGAATATATAATTAGGTCTTGCGTACTAGTTGCTTTGGTTGCAAATGGTCGGTGGCAAGGAAGTAAATAGTGGGTGACAAGAAACTGCCTGTGGCTATCAACGCTGTAATTGAGAACAATATCAAAATATCCACAGGCAGGCTTTGGGTCGCTTTAAATTTAACTACTTGCTGTAGACTGATTATCCTCAGAAGCAGGCGTACTATCAGACGCTGGTGCTGCGACCTTGACCATTGCATGACGTAGCACGCGATCGCCCAAAAAATATCCGCGTACTAACTCTTCTAACACTGTTCCTTCCGGATATTCATCCGTAGGTTCGCGCATTACTGCTTCATGAAGGTTGGGGTCGAATGGTTGCTTTTCAGGACGCATCGGGGAAACTCCCAACCGCTTCAAGCAATCAACCAACTGTTTGTAAACGCCTTGGTAGCTTTTCTGAATTGCCATTTCCCCATCGTTTTGGGGCTTGATATGGGCGCGTGCCCGCTCAAAATTATCGACTACAGGCAATAACTCCGTAATCGTATTTCGCTTTACTTGCGCGTCAAGGTCTTCTTTTTCCTTGGCTGTGCGTTTGCGATAATTTTCAAAATCTGCTGCAATCCGCATGTACTGATTGCTGAGTAATTCGATTTGCTGTGCGGTTTGTCCGGAAGCGGGGCTGTCATTTGTTGCAGCCTCAGTTGTAGCTGTGCCATAGTCTTGTGGCATCTGTGTATCTGCTGCATTCACTGACGTTGCTTGAGTCGATTCGTCGCCAGATGCATTCGAGTTAATTTGGTCTGGGAAGTCGCTATTCATTGCTTGCGTTACCTCTATTGGTTCTCCTGTAGCTTTTATATTATTTGGCTATTTCTGTTGATTTTCGTCAGCCATTTTGTACTTATCCCAGATTATTTATCCGGCTGCAAGCGATGAGGAGCTAAATTTTAATAGTTAGCATCCACTTAAAACGCCAAGCGCTCACTTCAATAGGCAAGCGCTTCGGGCACCGAGAGAAAGCCTGGAATCTATCTCAATGTTCTCTATTTTGACAAATACTGCACCCGTTAGCGTACCGCTACAAAGGACGGCTTTCCGTAGAGTATTGTAGTGCAGCCTCTCATAAATAATTAGGGGAGAAGGGGGAGAAG
>CAXTCQ010000423.1:0-5446 GCA_964242965.1 uncultured Calothrix sp.
TCTCCCCTACTCCCCCTACTTTATGCAAAGATACCTAAGACTATTAAGATTATTCTGGAGTGCTGCTATAGCAGCTGAATTAGAATACCGTGTCAACTTTATCATCGCTGCCCTTAGTAGTATTGGCAACTTAGCAGGTAGTTTGTTCGGTTTATTTCTGTTTTACCGCAAAGGTTATACCTTCACAGGTTGGAGTTGGGAAGCTGCATTACTTGTACTTGGTATTTTCACGCTCTTGCAAGGATTCTCGGCTACATTCCTTGCACCCAATCTTAACCGCATTGTTCGTCACGTCCAAGAGGGTACTCTCGATTTTGTCCTCCTCAAACCGATTCACAGTCAATTTTGGCTATCCGTCCACACCCTTTCACCTTGGGGATTACCCGATTTAATCTTTGGTGGAGTATTAATTGGTTATGCAGGGGTTAGACTCGGTTTGCAAGCAGGAAATCTTTTAATTAGTCTTATACCCCTGACTTTTGGGTTAGTAATACTTTACAGTTTATGGTTCATGCTCGGAGCTACAAGTATTTGGTTTGTAAAAATATATAACGTAACTGAAGTTTTGCGTGGGTTACTCGAAGCTGGTAGATATCCAATGATTGCTTATCCTAGCGCTTTCCGATTTTTCTTCACTTTTATTGTCCCAGTGGCATTTTTAACTACAGTTCCAGCAGAGGCAATGCTCGGTCGTACTAACGTAATTTGGATAGTTGGTGCGGGATTATTAGCTTTAGTTTTGTTCTTTTTTGCTGGGTGGTTTTGGCGCTTTGCGTTACGTTTTTATACCAGCGCTTCGAGTTAAACTAAAATGCAAAAATACAATTCCTAACTTCTTCAAAAAGTTGGGGATCGGGGTTTTAATTGCTATCACTCTCTAGGCTGAATCTAGATTATAACTGGGGAAAGACGTAAATAGACCTATAAAATGGAAACCTGAGTATTAGAAGTGGAAATAATTTCTACTTTTATTACTAAGCAATTCTAAATTCCATGCAGAGCAATTTATTGACATTCCCTCGTTTAAATATTGAAGGGAGTGCAGATACCGAAACAAGTGCAAGTACTAATTACGACTTTGCCGAGCAGCAATTTATCGAATTGCTCGCTATTGAAAACTTAGATCGAAAAATTGCTGCGAAACCTGAAATCGCAACCGAGTTTGAGAATGCGCTATTTAATGCTATTAATGCTGCTTATCAAGCTGGTTCCGGTGATGACGAAGCGCATCGATTCGTACAACGGATTTTGTATAGAATAAATCGGTTGTATCTCTTTTGGTTCGATGATTTGCAGCATTACACAAACGAGCGATCGCTTTACTTGCAACAAGTCCGCGACCATATTGAGACAGCTTGGCAAGCTTGGGAATTAGCACAAATTGATATTACTTCGCTGCAAGAATTAAATATCAAGCAAGCATTGATTGACCGCGTTAGAGATGACTTAAACCCGGAATTATCAGCGGAAAGTAGTTACATTCGTGAAGAGATGAGCGAGGTTGGTTATCGTCATTTACTCGCGATCGCTTCGTTTGATGGTTTAGTCGAAGGTAGTCGTTTATCGCGGATTCTTGGAGGTACAGCGAATGAAATTCAATGTACCCTAATAAAGGTATTACTCGAAGAATACGGTAACGGTCGATATAATCGCAAGCATTCAACTTATTTCGCGCACATGTTGAATGAGTTTGGAATGAGTACCGAACCCGAATCATACTTTGATTTGGTTCCTTGGTCCGTATTAGCTTGTGCGAATCATAACTTTTTAACGACCGAACGCAAACGGCATTATTTACGTTATTGCGGTGCGCTAACTTATTTTGAAGTTGCGGGACCTTCTGCGTATCGTAATTATCTAACCGCAGCGCAAAGATTGGAATTGTCAGATGCAGCAATGGGTTACTGGGAGTTACACATCCGTGAAGACGAACGTCACGGTCAATGGATGCTCGACGATGTAGCATTACCTCTAGTTGACAAATATCCCAATGATGCATGGGAATTAGTACTTGGTTACGACCAAGAAAAATTAATGAGCGATCGCGCTGCTTGTGGAGTAGTCAAATCAATCCGCACTGCTGAAAGGGTGTAAGGATTTAAGGGTGTAGGGAGAGTAAACCAACGTTTAATACTCACTATTACCCTTTTTACTTGTTGCCTATGCAAATTCACAAGAACTTCTTAAAAAGAACTTCCTTCCATACCCTACCCTACACCCTACACCCTTAATATGAAAGACATTTTTTACTGTCCGGAAGAATCTAATTTCTATTCCAATTGTTTAGAAAATTTTGTCCTTAGAAATCAGGAAGACTTTGAATATGTTGTCGAGTTCGGGTCTGGTGATGGTAGTCCAGTCGTTAACTCCTTACTTCGCAACAAATTTGAAGGTCTAATTCATGGATTTGAACTTAATCCATCAGCTTGGAAGACAGCAAATTCTATTATTGATGAATACAATCTCAGCGATAAATACGTAATTGATAACTCGTCGTTGTTTGACTCTATCCGACCCGATGCAGAATGTCTTGTTGCTAATCCCCCGTATCTCCCCGCACCAGATAATGACATCTACATACCGTTACTATTTGGTGGTGTGGATGGGGCTACAATTACAAATGAACTGTTGTCATTAGGATACGATAACGTTTTAGTCTTAGTTTCGAGTTACTCGAATCCTAAGAGTACAATCGACCATGCGAAAGACAATAATTATTGCGTTAATAATTTCACCGTTTTACCTTTGAAATTTGGCTATTATAGTTCTGAACCAAAGGTAAAACAGCATATCGAAGAAATGCGAAATAAGAAAACGGCATTTTATTCGGGTGATTATTACTTTTTGGCAGGAGTGTTATTTACAAAAGAACAACATTCACACGTAGATTTATCCAAAGAGTTAACTCAAGTATTGACAGGATTGTAATTGAGAGTTAGGAGTTAGGAGTTAGGAGTTAGGAGTTAAGAGTTAGGAGTTATTATTTGTACCTCGCTCCTCCCCTTCTCCCCTTCCCCTTTACCCTTTCCCCCTTTCCCTTCTAAATCCTGGATAAGTTTGTATCAAAGCTTGCTCGATGGAACCATGAGTATTAAATGCGCGGATTAATTTGTGTGCCTGAGTTTCGCGCTTTTCCAGCATAATGAAGAGAGGTGCTAGTAGGTGGATATCCGGGTCATTACTGAGGGCAATTGTAGCAGCTTCCAGAAGTTGGGATGCGATCGCATAAACGGACTCGTTATCAAATCCAAACTGCGCTGAAAGTTGATGCATTGCAGCATCGGGAACAATTGCCCGACCTGGTAAAGTATTATCGAGTGCAAGACCTTTCAATAATGCCAACAGTCCAGCATAAATTGTAAAATCGTCGCAACTGTCGCAAGCTTTAAACTCAATTCGTCCGACTTCAGCAGGAATGCGAGCAATTTTAGTTAACGCAGGAATATTTGTTAGGAGTTGCTCTTTTTCTTTGACAAATACTCTTGTTGCTGCTCGTTTTCCCGTGCGGACAAATGTCCGTACCGATAAACCTTCCCACAATTTACCTTGATAAAACGGAGAGCTATAACTAAAAGGAACAATATAGGGACTATAGTAAGTTAATTTTTTACCAATATCAATAACACGCTCAACGGGCAAATCCATAACCGAAATATTTAAATCGGGTCCATAGGAAACCATATAAATATTAACGGTTTGCTCATCGGGGTAAGCTTGGAACTCACGGATTTCAAAATTATTTAACGGTGGTTGTGGTTCGTATACTGTTTGATAAGGATTAAAGCTAATTAGAACGGGTGAAAGTCCAAATTTATCTGCAATATTGCATAATAAATTAAAACTTTTTTCAAGTTCTGAAATTGTACTTAGAATACTCGAATTAATGGTAGTGCGAATTTCAATTCCTTTCGGAACGCATTCGACAAACTCCTCGGATTCTGAAAAACGCTCAAAACCCTCGATATACCACCTTTTTTTGCGAATTCCAGCATCTCCAATATGTAAAGATAAATAATCATCAGCATATTCGGGTAAAGCTTCAATAATTTGATTAAAATCCGCAAATTTTGCCCGCGAAAAATCAATAAACTTTCCTCCACTGTCAACAAAAGCGACTTCGTGTTCGATGCCAAAAGAAAACATTATTTATACCCTTTATTACTTATAATTTTTACTACGGTTTATTTCGGACAATCAGCGTCAAGCAATCAGAATCGTAAAGTATGTGAATGAGTAATTTTTCCTAACAAGTAATAAAGGTAACTCCAAAATTTTTAGACTCTTGCAAAAGAGTAGCAAATAACTAATTGGCTTGTGGTTAGTTTCGATACATTACTTAATGTTTGGTTAATGCCGATGCAACATTCTACTATTGAAATTTTACTACTAGTGGTCTGTGTCATTAATTTTGACCCTATCGAGAGGCCCAGATCCCCGACTTCTTTGAGAAGTCGGGGATCTAGCAACCGATCAGAATTAATGACACGAAGCACTAGCTATCAATTATTTAGCCCTATCTGATGGGAATTTACATCAAAACATCAAAAAATAATAATAAAAGTAACGTTTTGTGTCATAGTATGATAGCTGTATTGAATAAAACTTAGTCATAAAAATTATCAATAAATGAGTAACTCAAAACTGTACCGTGAGAACCTTTCCTTTTTTGCTTTCCCCTCTCCCCGACTCGGTTCTACTTTAAAGTACAAGCTAATATAGGCTATGTAAACTTGAGGCATCAGTTTATGACAAGTGCAGTAAAGTCTTCTTATAGCAGCGAACAAGTTTCAGCGTGGTTGCGTGGGTTGCTTGCAATAGCTTGGGCAGATGGTGACTTTGACACCCAGGAACAGCAATTAATAGCCAGCATCACCCAGAATGAATTAGCCCCTGGGATGAAAATGGACTCTTTAGAGGATATATCACCAGAGGAATTGGCTGCTGTGTTGGGTACGGGTACACCTGTAGCAGAGAACTTTTTGCGGACAGCAGTAATGGTTGCGATCGCAGATGGAATCTACACTAAAAGCGAAGATTACATGCTCCACGAGCTATGTAGAGCTTTAGGAGAACCCGATAATATTCTCGAAGCTTTACGCTATACCCTCGAACATCCAGAACAATTAAAGCCGACTCCTTCCAATCCGGTATCTATATCTATATCAACATCGATAGCCCCAACCAAGCGTCCAGTCGATCCCCTCCATCCGCTTCGCGATTGGCTCGACAAACTCGATATCCAAGACCAAAAAATTGCCCGCTTCTTGTGTAAAATGATTCCTTCCCAATGCCCTTTTGAGCGCAATGTTACCCTATTCGGACGCAAAATCGTTCACATCCCACCGCTATGTAAACTCAATCCTATTTACGAACAACTTGTAGGTTTACGCTTCCGTGCCCTCTCCTATCTAGCTGATGAGTGTCAAGAAGACATTACACCTTATAT
>CAXTCQ010000424.1:0-5428 GCA_964242965.1 uncultured Calothrix sp.
CCCTTCGGGAACGCGAAGCGCGTTGGCGTAGCCTGCGCTTTGCGCTTACGTTCCAACGCCACCTTCCTCAACGCGGGGAACCCGCGCACGGAAGTGGCTCCCCAACCTACGTCTAATTTTTTTGAACCCATCAAAATTAATGACACGAACCACGCTTTGGTCTATGTCATTAATTTTGCTGGATGTAGAGACGCTTGGGTATCGCGTCTCTCCAAGGTTTTTAATACCTAACCAACCCCTTAGAACTTATGACATGGACTATTAGTTACTTTTTCAAGGTAAATATAATATCCACCTTAATTAATAAATACTAGAATAAATACTTAGATATCAATCGGTTTACATTTTACTTAGTAATTAATTTGACTAAAATAAATTGCCATCCTAGTTGGGATATCACCACGAGGTAAGTTACAACTAAAACCGGACTCGACAAATTGGGAGTGCTGACAACATAGTTTGATTTTCGCTACTTGATAGGATAATAACTCTCTATGAAAATGCTTAAGAATAATCTCGAAACAAACTACTTGGTTTCAAAAAATACTAATATTCCCGACCACTTATTTGTATTTCTGGAAATTTTTGCCAAGGAAGGTGGAATCCAATCTTACGTTAAAGATATTTTTCAGTCGTACTTAGGATTACCATCCGTTTTGAGTGCAGAAGTATTTTTACTGCGAGATACTCCCAACTTAGAAAATCCATTCGAGTCGAGTCGCTTAAAATTTCATTACTTCAAAACTAATCCCCCGCAAATGGGAAGAATGCGAATGGCAACGGCATTACTAACTTATTTGGTAAAGCGAAGACCAAAGCATGTTTTTTGCGGTCATGTTAATCTTGCCCCATTGATAGGCACGTTATGCCAACCTTTAGGAATTCCCTATACGGTCATGACCCACGGTAAAGAAGTTTGGGAAGAGTTACCCCCAGCGATAAAATCGAACTTGCAAAAGGCAGATCGGATTTGGACAGTCAGCCACTATACCCGCGATATAGCGAGTACTGCAAACCAACTCGACCGAGAAAAAATCAAGATATTACCTTGTGCTGTCAACGGCAATCATTTTACACCTGGAATCAAATCAGCGGAATTATTAGAACGGTATAATTTGCACAATTCTAAGGTGTTGATGACTGTAGCTCGGCTATGGTCGGGCGATCGATATAAGGGTGTGGATGTAACAATTCGCGCCTTACCGCAAATTTTACAAGCTTATCCTGATGTGAAATATTTGGTGATTGGTCGAGGCGACGACCAACCGAGGCTTTCCCTAATGGTGCAAGAATTGGGCTTGTGCGATCGCGTTGTGTTTGCTGGGTTTGTCCCCACCGAGGAATTAGTCGAACATTACCGTTTAGCCGATGCTTATATAATGCCTTCACAAGAAGGTTTTGGAATTGTTTACCTCGAAGCAATGGCGTGCGGTGTGCCAGTTTTAGCCGGCGATAATGATGGTTCTGCTGACCCGCTAGAAAATGGCAAGCTCGGATGGCGCGTCCCGCACCGCGACCCGGATGCCGTCGCAAAGGCGTGTATAGAAATACTTAAAGGTGAAGACCAAAGATGTAATGGAAATTGGCTCCGCGAACAGGCAATTTCGCATTTTGGTTTTAATGCTTTTCAAGCACGGTTAAAAGACGAGTTGATAAGAGGGAGTAGGGAGAAATAAGGAAAATGGGAGAAGTGGGGGAAATACATATAAAATTTCTTTTTTTACTCCCTACTCCCCCCACTCCCTCCACTCCCTCTACTCCTACTCCCTACTCCCTACTCCCTATTCCCTTCCTGACTAAAATCGCTATCCTAAAAGGAGAGTCAATTTAAAATTTAGAAAATGAGTATTAAAACATTTCAATTTTATTTAGCGAATCTTCGCCCTTGGCTGACTCTATTTGCTGTTATCTGGCTTCTAGGGTCTTTGGGTTTAGGTTGGTTGGTCAACTCGTTGTTAATTATTCTCGGATTAATATTTTTAGCACCAATTCTCGCTTTCTTTGGTTTTCAGTGGTGGTTGCAACGTAACTTAGTCGCTGACAAGTGTCCCGTATGTACGTTTGAATTTACAGGTTTAAGTAATACCAACTTACAATGCCCAAATTGCGGAGAAATGCTATTAGTGCAAAATGGTCATTTTCACAGGATTGCACCCGAAGGCACTATTGACGTTACAGCAATCGAAGTACCGACAAAATTGCTTGAAGATTAGTCATTGGTAAGGACAACTGACAACCGACAACCGACAACTGATTATTTCTTCTGTTGCGAAATTGAGAGGGTATAGTTATACTGTCCCTGAGATAGTTCACCTACATATAGCGAGTAACTTCCTGTTTGCCAAAAACCAGTAATTTCTGGTTTGCCGCCGGAGTAATCATCCCCTAATACGCAAAATCGCCCTCCGGGTCCATCAATTAACAAAGTTGGTTGTCCCGAACCCTCGACTGTTAGCCGCAAATATGGTATAGATTCAGTTACTTGAATCACATGGTTTGGTGCAGGTGTAATGTTACCACAATTACTTTTGTTCGAGCCTCCAGACTTGCCACTTAAAGTTAGAGGATCGGGTTTTAAATCAGGACTAATTCTTACAACTTGTGCCGCAGCTAAATTAGCGTGTGTGAGAATCAAACTCATTACTAAAGTAGCGGGAACAAGCTTAAAGCGCAAACCTGTCTTCATTTTATATATTGCTCCCAACTATACTTAACAGCGATATTTATACGAATAGCTTGATTTTATAGACGAAAGCAACTATTTTTAGTTCCTAACGATATAACACAAGGCATTTCTTGTGTATAAAAACATCAGAGTGTAAATAGAAATATCCCTTCTGCGCTACTGCGACAATACTCGATTTTGAGACTTGCCTTAAAAGCATATGCTCTTAAGCGATGTTTTCTATAAGCTTGGGTAATGAAAAAATTGATTTTTATTGTTAGATGGCTATTGATAACACATTATAGATTAAATAAATACTAGATATACTTAGTTAATGTAATTCGCTTAGTATTTTATTTAACGTTTTTAGTGCTAAATTTCAGTATGGCATTATTAACAGGATTAATGTACCTTAGATACAAAATTTTTGTATCAAATCGACGAACATATAATTTATTTTAAGTGCGCGATCGCCTAAAAAAAGATCAAGGGAATAATGTAATGACAACCCCAATTGTGAGGAGAAGTACGAATCAATCGAGCCGTTCGCAAGAACCGGGAAAAGTCAACTCCCAGTTACTACCAAAGCGACGTTTGATGGCTTGGGCAACCGAAATTGCTTTGGTGGTTGTCAGCGGTTTGGTTCCGTTTGGAATTGGTGCTTTTGCAAACACTCGCTCCGAGTTAAGTCGAGTTCCACTCAACCCCGTACTGGTAGTCATCGAGCGCGAAGTTGCGCGTCCGTTGGCATTGCCTGTCAGTTATGGCACCCGCAACGTGGCATGGATAACGAATATTTTATGGACAATCGGCACGCTAGTACCGCTATCGCTGTCGTGCTGGCAATTATATTTACTTGCTAAAACAGGTAGTACTATTCCGAAGCGTTGGTTTGGAGTACGAGTTGTTTCCGAAACAGGAACCCCACCGGGTTTAGTTGCAGTTGCGGTACGTGAAGGCATTGGACGCTGGATGCTACCGTTATCAGTTGTGTATATTTTGTGGCGTTACAGCTTTTTGTTTCCTAACTTAGTCGTTTTTACTGGGTTGGCAGCATTAGCAGTAGTAGCAGAAAGTATGGGTTTCCCCAGATGGCAGTCGAAACGTGCCTTGCACGATCGCATCGCTGGAACATACACAATTGATGCCAACAAACCCTTCACACCACCGCGCTCCCAGCAAAATCAAGAGTGGAACGAAGCCGACGAAGAAGCTGCGATCGCATCAATCGTCATGTCTCCCGATGTCAGGTCAGCCAATCGGCAATCCAACTTTTTGCGGTGGCTACAACGCAATCCGAGTCTTGCCCTTTTCGGTATTGCCCTGTTCAGTATGACTGCGGTACTAGGAACTTTGGTTGGTACTCAAGTATACATTCAAACCCAAGAAAATCAGCGGACATCCGACCAAAGTAATCGCAAACAATTTAGCGAACTAGAAGCACGGTTAAAATCGAATTCTAACGATATTGAGGAACGCCAGCGCACCATCATGGCGATAGGTACTCTCAATTATCCCCAAGCTACCCAGTATCTTGTTGATTTATTAGCACAGGAAACTAACCCCATTCTTCTTAATACAATTCAGCAAGCATTGGTAAGTATAGGCTCTGACGCTTTGCCCGACCTCAAACGCGAAAACCAATTACTCGCAAGCGAGATTAACTCAACTACCAATAGTGCCAGTAACGAAGCGCGACAACAACAGTTACAAGTCAACCAACAAGCAATTAACAAGATATTGCGTGTATACAGTATTCAACTCAAAAACGTTGATTTAAGCCGCGTCCGACTATCGCAAACAACCTCAAACCCCAACGCCTTCTTTAATTTGGTACTCGATAAAGTCGATTTGTCGGGAGTTAACTTTAGAAATGCAAATCTCGACTCTTCTAGTTTTAAAGGTAGTCGTTTTCGGAATCCGGGTGAAGATCGTCGCTGGGATACCTACGACGATCGGGTTGCAAATTTGAGTCAAGCGCAAATGAAACAGGCAAATTTCAGCGATGCGAACCTCAGCCGCGTTTTATTAAATAAAAGCGATTTGAGCCGCGCTACCCTCAACAAAGCAAATTTATCGGGGGCACGTTTGATTGGTGCAAACCTCAGTAGTGCCCAACTTGTAGGGGCAGATTTGCGCGGTGCAGTTATGGAAAACGCTAGCTTAACAGGGGCAGATTTAGGCGAGGCAAAATTGAACGATGCCGACTTATATGGCGCACGTCTGGGTCGGGCGATCGCAATTGGTGCTCAACTGACCGATGCCAATCTCACCAAAACTGATTGGCAAGCTGCTGATATATCTGGTGCTTATTTAGACCGAGCGAATCTCAGCAGTGCCAACCTCAGTGCGACTCGATTAACTGGCGCAATTTTACGTTCTGCAAACCTAGAAAATGCCAACTTGCGAAACGCCGATTTAAGCCTTGCCGATTTAAAAGGTGCAAACGTTGCAGGTGCCGATTTTCAAGGTGCAATCCTCTCCCCAGGTGGGCAAGACCCATCCGATCAATTCGCCCAAAAACCCCAAATTGGCGCACAATCAGCCGTAGTTAGAGGCATTGATTTTAACCAAGCCAAAAATTTGGATGCCAAACAAGTGGCTTACATTTGTACCCAAGGTGGCATTCATAAGCAATGTCCGTAGTATAGAAGTAGGGAGTAGGGAGTAGGGAGTAGGGAGTAGGGAGATGGGGGAGACAAGGGAGATGGGGGAGACAAGGAAGACAAGGAAGACAAGGAAGACAAGGAAGACAAGGGAGAC
>CAXTCQ010000425.1:0-5408 GCA_964242965.1 uncultured Calothrix sp.
ATCAAATTTAAACGTAGTATTGCACGATGAAAAAAAAGAAATACCCGACCAAGTTTTGACACTCAATCGGGGATTCCAACATTTTGAGAGTTAGGAGTTAAAAGTTAAGAGTTAGGAGTTAAGAGTTAGGAGTTAAGAGTTAAGAGTTAGGAGTTAGGAGTTAAGAGTTAGGAGTTAGGAGTTAAGAGTTAAGAGTTAAGAAGAATTAAAAGTTAAGAGTTACTGATTAAAAGCTTTTTATTATTAACCTAAAAATTCTTACTCTTAACTTTCTATTCTTGACTCCCAACTCCTGACTTTTAATTAGTCGCTCTTAATTTACGATTCTTTACTCCTAACTCCTCACTCCTAACTCCTCACTCCTAACTCCTCACTCCTAACTCCTCACTCCTAACTCCTCACTTAATTTAAGCCCATTTAGTAGCGACTAATTCAGCCAAGTCGAGTACGCGCTGGCTATAACCCCACTCGTTATCGTACCAAGCCATAACCTTCACCATGTCGCTACCCATGACCATCGTCAAGTTAGCGTCAACAATTGAGGATTCATTCGTTCCTTGGTAGTCAGAAGATACTAAAGGTAAGTCACTGTAACCTAAAATTCCTTTGAGTTCACCTTCTGCTGAGTGTTTAAGGGCTTCATTCACTTCTTCAGTGATAGTACGTTTCTCAACTTGAACTACAAAGTCAACCATCGAAACGTTGGGAGTCGGTACGCGCAGCGCGACACCATTCAATTTACCCTTTAAGTCTGGAAGCACCAACGCTACAGCTTTTGCTGCACCAGTCGAAGTGGGTACAATATTCATTGCCGCAGCACGCGCGCGGCGAAGGTCGCGGTGGGAAGCGTCCAGCAAACGTTGGTCGCCAGTGTAACTGTGAGTGGTGGTCATTGTACCTTTGATAATGTTGAACCTTTCATTCAACACTTTCGCAATCGGAGCTAAACAATTGGTGGTACAACTGGCGTTACTAATGATGTGATGCTTGTTATGGTCGTAATCTTTGTGATTTACGCCCATTACAAACGTACCATCTTCATTTTTGCCAGGAGCGGTAATCAATACCTTTTTCGCACCAGCATTAACGTGTCTCATCGCGCCTTCTTTGGCAGTGAAAACACCTGTTGCTTCGATAACTAAATCAATTCCCCATTCTTTCCAGGGCAAGTTATCGGGGTTCCGATCCGATACACACTTAACTGTATGACCGTTAACGGTAATTGAATTATCGTCAGCGGAAATGTCAGCATTTTGTAACTTCCCAAGCATTGTGTCGTACCTGAGAAGGTGCGCGTTGGTTCTTGGATCGGATGTGTCGTTGATGGCAACTAATTCGATATTGCTATTCTCTCGACCTACCCAACAACGCGCAAAGTTACGCCCAATTCGACCGAAACCGTTGATTGCAACTCTAATCACAGCGTCTTGCCCTCTGTATTTATGCCTAATGGAATGCTACTTATGACCCCAATCATATCGCAAAGGGAAGAGTATTTATAACTATAAAGTGTTCGATCTACAAAAAAACTAACATTTTGACATTTTGTCCCGATGAGAAAGTACTTAAGTTGTGAAGAGGGTATATAGAGCGAAAAGTCAAAAAAATTAATATTTAGGATGCAAACTACCATTGGGAAGCAAATAACTACTACTTTAAGAGGGGCACAACTGCGAGCGACAATGTTTAACTAAAGTCTATCTAATGGTATATGCCATAAAAACTTACACATGGTATTGAATTTTTTTCAAGATGTTGTTTTACTTGCTTGCAGAACGGCTCAGTTTGGGTTATATTCTCACCACCAGCGAAGTTTAAACGCGATGCACTTTCGATGCGTAGCCTCCCGGACGAGAGCGTTAGGAAGGGTCTCAAGCCATCCCACGCGCATGTAACGCAGCTTTGGAGTAAAGTAGACTTGCCAATCTAATTACTCAATAGTTAAGATAACGCACGCGCATCGAAAATCTAGTTAATCTAGTCTCGTGTTTGGGCGAATTACCTGCTTCTATCGCTTAAAGCCGAAAGCTACATGTACAAAAAACACTTGTCGTCTAAGTGGAAGCCTTGGAAGCGACAAAATTATATGCTGTTGATAGCATAGGAGGTTAAGATATATAGCTGTTTGCAATCAGTGAGATGTCCTATTCGTTGAATTATCTGCGTAAATTACCGACTCGGCTTACAATTGGATGATTTTTCCGATGCGACATTTCTGTAATTTATGCGTAAATTACCAGCAAATAGCATTGAGCGCAATAGAGCCTAAATACTTGAATATTCATCTTAAGATGGTTGATTCAAAGCCATTACGGCTACGATTGAATATCCTGTCTCAACACGAATAAAACTGAAAAGCGAAAACGCGATTTGCAGTCGTTTACTTGCTTGGTTCGCCGCCATCAACTTGGATGCACTTAACTATGGGGTTTGTGATTTTAGCAAATAGCAAAATCTAAAAACTCAGTGTAAGAATGTATTTGCAATTACAGTGTTATGTATCCCGATTGTAGCGAAAAGATGAGAATAAACATAATATTAATCAACCAAGAAAAAAAGTACGAGTACAGGTACAATCATTTTCAACAAGTAGAAAAATAAGGAGATAATATTTACAACAAAATAAATGAATGTTATATAGCGGTAGTATCGATCGTAATCAAATACTGTTATGATACCCGTGTCGCGTGTGAACTGGTGTGGTGTGGTGTTAGAGGAATTAATCAATGAAGCGAATTGTAGATTTTAGCGGTAGACCTTTCCATTTTATCGGTATTGGCGGAATAGGCATGTCTGCACTTGCCTACGTAATTGCAAAACGTCAATTACCAGTATCGGGTTCGGACTTACGTGCGAATCATATGACTCATAAATTAGAGTCTATTGGAACTCATATTTTTAGCAAACAAGAAGCTAGCAATCTGGAATTTTTTAAACCAGATGCAGCGAGAGAAGTAGTATTAAATACTCAAACTACCTTAACATCTGCGGAATTAGCACAATTGCCGCAAGTAGTTTGCTCAACTGCAATTAATACAAATAATTTAGAATACAAAGCGGCTCTAGAATTAGGTTGTCCGATTTTTCATCGTTCGGATATACTTGCCGCACTAATTGCTGAATATTACAGTATTGCAGTCGCAGGAACTCACGGTAAAACAACCACAAGTAGCATGATTGGTTACATGCTACTTCAAGCAGGACTCGACCCAACAATATTAGTAGGTGGAGAAGTAAAAGCTTGGTCAGGAAATGCCCGATTGGGAGAAAGCAAATATTTAGTTGCGGAAGCTGATGAGTCGGACGGTTCTTTGGTGAAACACGCTCCAGAGATTGGTATTATTACTAATATCGAGTTAGACCACCCCGACCATTACGAGACATTAGAGCAAGTAGTCGATACTTTTCAAACATTTGCTCAAAGTTGCAAAATCGTGGTTGGTTGTATTGACTGTGAAACGGTACGCTCAAGCATCCAGCCGACAATCAGTTACAGCCTCTATCCCGACACCAATGCTGATTATTATGTTACCGACGTTGACTATCGCGCCGATGGTTCGAGGGCATTAGTTTGGGAAAAAGGCAAAGCAATAGGAGTATTAAACTTAACCCTCCTCGGTCGCCATAACCTTAGTAATGCACTCGCAGCGGTAGCCATTGGTCGCGTTTTAGGTTTAGAATTTGGCGAAATTGCTTTTGGACTTGCCACCTTTGAGGGTGCGCGTCGTCGCTTTGAGTTCCGAGGCGAAGTTGATGGAATTACTTTCATCGACGACTACGCTCATCACCCTAGCGAAATTCGTGCCACACTTGCAGCAGCACGCTTGCAAGCACGTCCCGGACAGCGCGTGGTCGCAATTTTTCAACCGCATCGCTATAGTCGCACGTTGACCTTTTTAGAAGAATTTGCTGAAAGTTTTACTCATGCGGACTTGGTTGTTTTGACAGACATTTACAGTGCAGGCGAGCAAAACTCAGGGCAAATCAGCGGCGAAAAACTAGCCGTAGAAATTGCCAAGCACCATTCGCAAGTAGAATATCAACCAACCTTGGATTCGGTTCACGAGTTTTTACTCGAAACACTACGTCCAGGAGATATAGCACTATTTTTAGGTGCGGGAAATTTGAATCAAATCATTCCTGAAACTATTGCAGCAATGCGTCAACCTGCAGTACAAGCTACTTCATAAAGTTGAGGATTGGGAGGAATAGAGGAAGTAGAAATAATACAATTCTTATTATTCAATTCCCAATTCTCTCCTGATTACCAATTTGCCAGAGTAAAAGTATTTAGCAGTTTTAAAGTGTAGATTTACAACTTTAAAATCTTAAAAATTATCTAAAAAGGTCAATATGACAATTTTTCAGACAGCGGTAAATGTCTGCAATCCGGAACTAAGTACCCAGAGAAAGCAAACAGCCAATTCAATTGATAAAAAGGTGATTTATTTACCTGGAACCGATTGCGCGATCAAGCAGCAAGTAACGCTTGCAGGATATACTTCCTACCGTGTTGGCGGACCTGCTGAATGGTATGTTGCACCCCGCGATATTACAGGACTTGAAGCAAGCATTAAGTACGCACAACAACAAGAATTACCGATCACAATTTTAGGTGCTGGTTCCAATTTACTAGTTAGCGATCGCGGTCTTCCCGGCTTAGTAATTAGCACTCGTCACCTTCGTTACAGTAATTTCGACCCCGCAACAGGTCGCGTAATAGTGGCCTCCGGTGAATCGATCCCTAACTTGGCTTGGGAAGTTGCCTCACTAGGCTTTCAAGGACTTGAATGGGCAGTTGGTATTCCCGGTACAGTCGGTGGTGCGGTCGTAATGAACGCTGGTGCCCACAATGGCTGTATTGCAGATATATTTGTCAGCGCCGAAGTACTTTTACCTGATGGTACGTTGCGAACTTTAACAGGTGAAGATTTGGGTTATAGCTATCGCACGTCTAAACTGCAAGGCAGCCAATGCATCATTACGCAAGCGACTTTACAACTCCAACCAGGTGCAGACCCCGCAGTTGTTACCGCAGTAACCAAGCAACATAAAGAACATCGTTTAAATACTCAACCTTACGACAAACCTAGCTGTGGCAGCGTTTTCCGTAACCCCACTCCCTATAAAGCAGGTTGGCTGATTGAGCAATCTGGTCTAAAAGGCTACCAAATGGGTAATGCTCAAGTCGCACCACGCCATGCTAACTTCATCATTAACTGTGGTGGAGCTAGTGCAAGTGATATTTTTAATCTTATCCGCCATATTCAGCACAGCGTCAAAGAACATTGGTCTATTTTATTAGAGCCAGAAGTTAAAATGATTGGTGAATTTCAAGCTGCTTAAATTAGGGAGGAGTTAGGAGTTAGGAGTTAGGAGTTAGGAGTTAGGAGTTAGGAGTTAGGAGT
>CAXTCQ010000426.1:0-5373 GCA_964242965.1 uncultured Calothrix sp.
GGGGAGAAGGGGGAGAAGGGGAGAAAATAATCTTGTTCTGCCACTCTCTCACTCCCTACTCTCTCACTCCCTACTCCCTACTCCCTACTCCCTTAAATATTCAAGTGTTATGGATTGGGATTGACGGAATACTATTAATTCTCGTTATCTCATTGTTGGTCTATGTAGTAATGCTTTAGGAAAAATTTGTCACGCAGGACGCGATCGCGTTTAGTCATGAATATCGCGTATAAAGCCCGAATCGATTTATAGTAGCGTAGAAAACTTACACTTACGCAATACTTGTAGGAGTTTTGGGAGAAAAGGAAGGTGCTAAAACAAGGGATACAAACCCCCTGACTGTTATCACCTACAAAGTAACCACCTTCCCCTTTAATTGAGCAATATTACACTGCTTCGTGTTAGCATATGACGCTACATGGTACGTCACGAGTGCTAGTACTGACGACATGCGATATCGTCTGTAATACGGGTTCAAACGTTAATACTTCTTTATCGGAGCAGCGTGTGAATACAAGTCATGCTGGTACGGGAAACCGTAGTACTTACGAGTGTAATACCTGTTCAGGTTGAGTGTGGGGCTGCGCCAATGCCCTAATTACTTCCATCTTCAATGGTATCGCATGACAAATTTACTAATGCTGTCTTCAAATTACCAACTTCCATGAATTTGAATCAGGAAAAAACATTGTGAAACTACATTGGTTACTATCTGGTACTTTTGTAACTGTTATCATGCTATCGTCCAGAGCTAATGCTGCTTCCCTCGAATCGTGGCGGTTTGACTCAAGTCAAAACCAGTTGGAAATAATAACTGATGGAACCGTTCAACCTCAAGCACAATTAGCTTTTAATCCAACACGGTTGGTAATCGATTTACCGGGAACGCGATTTGAACAAAAACAGGTAACGCGACCTGCGGGTGCTGGATTTCGATGGATTCGCGTCGGGCAATTAAACGAACAATTGACTCGTATCGTCCTTGAACTTGCCCCAGGTTATACTCTCGACCCCAAACAAGTCAAATTCGAGGGCAAATCTGAGAATCGCTGGTTGGTACAGTTACCGAAGCCAGAAATCAGCCCCTCATCTAGCTTGCTTCGCGGTCGGGATATGCCTTTGCGTGGTAGTTTATCAAGTTTAAGAAATTCTTCAACAAGCATTTATAACGTTGCCACTACTGACGCTACCCAAGTAAACCTACCTGCCACCAGCATCGCGCAAGCAGCCACACAAATCGAAAATCTCCGAGTTACAGGTGATGGTTTTTTTGTTCGTACCAGCGGTGGCAATCCATTAATTCGCGTTAATCGCAGCAGCGACAAAAAAACTATTAATATTGACATAACCAATGCATCGCTTTCGCCTAATCTCGCGCAACAAGATGCATCAGTGAACCGATTTGGTGTTAATCGCGTGCTATTCTCGCAACTTGAAGGTCAAATACCGATTGTCCGTATGACGCTGCAAGTGGAAAAAGATAGTCCAGATTGGGGAGTTAACAAAAGTAACGGTGCTTTGGTCATATTACCCGACCGTCTCAGTGGCAGTTCCAGGGATAATTATAGAGATAATCCCAGTCCAGCAAATTCGACGAGTCAAAGTAGACCTTTTCCAGGCATCCCTTCGACACCTGGACGCACTAGCCAACCCGCAACGATTCAATCGGTCGAGTTAGCTAGTGGAGGAACCCAATTAATTATTCGTGCTGACCAAGTAATAAATGCCAGTGGTGGTTGGGACAGGTCGTCGGGAATATTTCGCATTACCATCGAAAATGCACGCTTAACTTCTAATGTTCGGGGTCCAGCCTTAGATAGCAGTAGCCCAATTATTCGTGTCCGTTTGCAAGAACAAAAAGATGCGGGCAGCGTCGTAATTATGGTACAGCCAGCAGCAGGGGTGCAAATTGGACAACTCAATCAAATTACCGGGCAGTTTTTAGCCTTAGACTTGCAGCGCAACCGTCTCCCACGTCCAATCAACCCATCTATCGTTCAACCTCCCTTTCCGCAACCCTATCCCGGTGGCACGTACCCCGCACCCATTGGCAGTCCTACTCCCGATAATCCAATTCGACAACGTAATGATGGCAGGTTGGTTGTAATTATCGACCCAGGACATGGTGGTAAGGATTCAGGGGCAGTGGGAATTGGTGCAACGCTGGAAAAAGATATAATTTTGCCAATTGGCGTTAGGGTGGCACAAATCTTGCAACAAAATGGCGTACAAGCTGTGATGACGCGCAATTCTGATTATTTTGTGACTTTACAGGGCCGGGTCGATATGGCTTCACAAGCTAACGCTGATGTATTTGTAAGCATCCATGCAAATTCTGCCGGATCTAGTCGTCGGGATGTGAATGGATTGGAAACGTACTATTACGACAGTGGTCTGGGTTTAGCCCGCATTGTTCACAGTACCATACTTCAAAGTCTAAATATTCGAGATAGAGGAGTTAGAAAAGCGCGATTTTACGTCCTAAGAAAAAGCTCAATGCCTTCCATTTTGGTGGAAACAGGGTATATAACTGGTCAAGAAGATATATCTCGGCTGCAAACTCCCCAGTACCAAGCAAGCATGGCTGATGCGATCGCACGCGGTATTCTCCAATATCTTCGACAACGATAGTTCTATGCAACTTGAATCAAATGCTGTAAATTTATTCTTCAACTCTCATGTTTATACTGTTCAAAAAATACTTATCTGGCAATTAAAACGGCAAATATAACCAAAATGTACAAACACGCACATTCTGACTGTTGAGAGTTAATTGCAATTGAAGCGAAAACATTGACATCGTTATATAACAGTTAACATCGCACCCAGAATTGCGGCGTTAAAACCTCACCTTTAACCGCAATTTTGTTAGGTTACAACCACTACAAATGGCTAATTAAATTTTTATTCAGTCGGTGCATCATTTTTGAAGCTTCGAGAACGATTTTTATCTTCGTATCCCGGAGGAGGAGAATGGAAGCCTGCGGGACGAAGCACTTATCGAAATTACCACGGATTGCAACAATCAAGGTTACAGTGAAGTCTATTATTTAAATGTTCTAAATGCTACTACTTGTCATTTTTTTATGTTCTCATTTACACTTGCCTACTTAACTAATTCTGACTGATATTAAGTGTCAAAGCTTGAATTGACAGAATAGTTACAATCCCGGTGAGTTCAATGGTGGTGTAATAATTGTGCTTGGAATCAACTTTTTATGACATGACAGTTAAAATTGACAACTAGTGCTATAATTCTTCGCCATTGCAATGCAAGCACTAAACAATATCAGAAGTTCTGTATGACGGCACCAACCTTATTAAAAAAACTTCCTTAAATTTAAAGCTAAGGTTTGGGCGGTGACGGTGTGAGGATTAGCCAACACTCTGACAGACTGACGGCAAGAGAAAATGCGAATCAGGAGAAAACACTGTGAAACTACACTGGTTACTACCCAGCACTTTTTTAACTATTTCAACATTATCGTTACCTGCGGATGCAGCGAAACTGAATTCATGGCAATTTAACGCCAGTCGCAACCAATTAGAAATAAACACTGACGGACCAGTTCAGCCGAAAGCACAATTAATCTTTAACCCGACACGAGTCGTTATCGATTTACCTGGAACTCGATTTGGACGACCCCAACTCACCCAACCTGTCGGTGGTGCAATTCGTTCGCTGCGTGTTGGACAATTTGACGAAGATACAGCGCGTATAGTCGTCGAACTTACCCCCGGTTATACTCTCGACCCGACTCAAGTCAAATTCGTGGGAATAAGCTCCAGTCGCTGGACGGTACAGTTACCGACACCCGAACGCGAACAAGCTGGAACAACAAATAATAATATTTATAATGTTGTCACAACCGACCCAAAACCAGCACCGACCCTACCCAGTACTGTATCGAATAGACCGACGACAGTAGTTGCAACGACCGCGATTGGAACTCAAATCGACGATATTCGAGTTACGGGGGATGGATTTTTTCTTCGTACCAGTGGTGGGGGGAATCCCCAACTTCGCGTTATTCGCAGTCTCGATAAACGTGCCATCGATGTTGATATTAGCGGTGCGACTATTTCACCTCAATTGGCACAACGCGATTTAACGGTTAACAAACTTGGTGTTAGCCGCGTGCAAGTTTCGCAGTTAAATTCTAGAACTCCAACCGTGAGAATGAGGTTGGAAGTTGATAGAAACAGTCCTGACTGGCAAGCATCAAGAAGTGGTTCCACAGGATTAATTGTAATTCCTGGCAGTCCTGTTGTTCGTATACCCGATGGAGGAAATAATCCCCGTCCCGATAACAATAACCGACCAAATCCGATTCCACCTGTTAGCAACGCAACTGCAACAATTGAATCGGTCGAACTTAGCGCTACAGGTACGCAACTTATCGTGCGCGGCGACCAACGCTTAACTGCCACTGGTGGGTGGGATCGGTCTTCTGGAAGGTTCCGAATTACAATTCCCAACGCCAAATTAGCTAGAAACGTTCGAGGACCTTTGTTTGGAACCAATAGCCCCGTTTTGCGGGTAAGTCTCGAACAGCAAGACTCAACGAACAGCGTAGTTATCTCAGTTCAACCCGCAGCAGGGGTACAAGTTGGACAAATTAACCAACTCAGCGGTCAGTTACTTTCCCTCGACCTCCAACGCGGACGTATTATAACTCCGCCCCAACCTCCAATCTCAACAGTACTACCACCTATCTCACGTACCGACCCGCGACCGGGTGATATTAATCCTGTAGTTGTCACTCCTCCTAAGACAAATACAACAACACCTCCGCGACCCCCTTCAGGTAGAATTGTTGTTGTGGTTGACCCAGGACATGGTGGTAAGGATTCTGGCGCACCTGGTATCGGTGGATTATTAGAAAAAGATGTTATTTTGCCAATTGGTAAGCGTGTTACCAGCATCTTGGAAGCAAAAGGCATCCAAGTTGTCATGACACGTAATGCTGACTTCTTTGTTGACCTAAAGCCACGGGTAGATTTAGCCGAACGTGTTAATGCCAATTTATTTGTTAGCATTCACGCTAACTCAGTTTCAAATCGTCCCGATGTCAACGGCTTAGAGGTTTATTATTACGATAGCGGTTATCGTTTAGCTGAAGCAGTTCGCACTACGATTCTGCAAAATATTTCTACCATTAGAGACCGAGGCACTCGTAAAGCTCGATTCTACGTACTGAGAAAAAGCTCGATGCCTTCGATTTTAGTAGAAGTTGGCTACATGACCGGTCGGCAAGACAATCCCAGACTCGGTAGTGTCGAATATCAAAACCGGATGGCAGATGCGATCGCACGAGGTGTTCTCAAGTATCTGGGAAGATAGGAGAGAGAAGGGGAGAAGGGGAGAAGGGG
>CAXTCQ010000427.1:0-5326 GCA_964242965.1 uncultured Calothrix sp.
GGCAAGGGGGGAAAGGTAGGAAGCAAGGAAGCGAGGAAGGGAGAGAAAATACTGTGTCCTTCTTATCTCCCCATTTCCCATCTCCCATCTCCCCATCTCCCCATCCTTCTCCTTCAGTGAATAAACGTACATAATCTCTGGAAAAGCCGTTTATTTAGTCACTTATGCGGATGATATTTTACTTGCTTAAGTGGTATCTTTTTATGCCATAACGTTAAGTGTGGCAATAAGGGGAATGAATAAATACTGCATGACCGCAGATGAATTAAATAAATTTGTAGCTTACTGCAAAAGGATTCAACCTCAACCTCAAGAAGACATTAGGCGGTTTTTTCAGGGAGTTGTGGGCTTTCCTTATGACAAGGAACTCCTTTTGCAGGCTTATCTATTTCTAAATATCAAAAACTTATTTCCCTCTTGCTTGGAATTACTGCTTTTTGAAAAATCTCCAATTGCTGACTATACTGACTTGGGTAAGTGCGATTTTGTCTACTTAACAACAGGTAATAATTTATTTTTGATTGAAACTAAATTTATTGATACTGAAGCGACAGGAGCAACTGAGAGAAAGCGTAGAAATAAGCATAGAAATAAGGTTTTTGAGCAAGTCATAACTTTAAAAGGTCGATTTAGCGAATATTGGGACATTCCACTCAAACAGTTAGACTGTGGCGTTTTTACAACTGACGCGGAAGTGGAATGGAGAGGAAATAATGTAAATGTAATTACTAAATCAATATCGATAGAAAATCTCGATCGGTGGCGACGTGGTTATCAACACTAAGGCTATTGTCGCATTGAGGTTGTAAACTTACCGCAGCAAGCTACGCAGCAAATGCGATGAAAGTTTATTTTGGGCTATTTTTCGATCTAGATAGTACCTTTGCACTACCAAGTTGATAAAATTCCTTACATGCTAAGTAGACTTATTGGGGGAACTAGATATGATGGAATCTCAAAATTATTACAAAGACTCGACGCTAAAACTTTCCTTACCTAATCTGAAAGCTGCAATTATTTTGACAAAGAAAATAATTTTAACTAATTTGCGTAATTTTTCAAAAATTAGTCAATCATCGTAGAAGCTGTAGCAGTTATGCTGAGTTAAGTGGCATTGTTGTATCTTCCTTTTCGATAATCCAATGCCACATCCTAAGAGTTGCACCTGCGAATCGGTCGGTGTGACCTTCAGGGACGATAAGCGTAAAAAAGAGGTGAAAAGAAGGTGTTCAGAACACTTTTAGTCATTGCCATTGGTTTGTTACCGTCCCTGTTTTCCCTATGGGTGATTCGTAAAGCCCAGTGGCGAACTCGTGCGCGGATTCGACAAGCCAATAGCACATTTTCGGGAACGCGGCGAATACCGCAACATAGTGTACCATTGTCACGCGATCGCTATTATCTCGAAGGTGTCGGTTATTTAATTGGCGACGTTAGCTGCGAGTTTAACGCTCGTTCGGGGTATGTTCGCTGTGCGGTCAATCCTAACGGTCCCTGCGAGGGTTGCCGTTTTTATGAACCACGCAAAACGTCATGTAATGAAAACAGTATTTAACGCGAGATAATTTAACAAGCTACAATGACAGTTTATTTTTACAACACTACTGGTAAATACGGCTGCTTTTCCAATTTTTCGCCTCACGGGTTTGAACTCGACGGTTTGTACTGGCGTACTAGCGAACACTACTTTCAAGCACAGAAATTTGTCGTGACAACATATAAGATGGAGATTTGCAACTGTAAAACCCCTAAAGATGCAGCGAATAAGGGACGCGATCGCACTCGTCCTCTAGGTCCAGATTGGGAGCAAGTCAAAGACGAGACTATGCGAAAAGCGGTGTTGCGAAAATTTGAAACCCACGCCGAAATCAGGGAAATTTTATTAGCTACAGGTGATGAAGAAATCGTTGAAAATGCTCCTGGGGATTATTATTGGGGTTGCGGAAAAGATGGTAACGGTAAGAATATGCTGGGGAAAATTTTAGTCGAAATTCGAGAATTATTACGCGATACTGCCAATGGAAGCATTGCATAAAACTCAGGACTTACGCAAAGCCTCCCAATTTATCGCTCTTGTTGGGGGGATCGAAGTGGTCTAGAAAGCTTGAAGTTTCGTTTTTGTTGCGTAAGTCCTAAAACTAATTTATTAAATTTCATATGTTTTATGTTTCTTAATTTGCTTTAGATTTGAAGTCCCAGTTTTTTAGGTAACTGGGTTTTGAAATAGATGATTAGACTTGTAACCATTTAAAACTATAATGAATAATCAATAAAACATTAAATATCGCTTAGAGATACTTTTAGCAAAGTATGATTTTGAGTAAGATGATAATGTGGATATTGTCGGTTATAAGGGATATGCAATATTATAAATGGTTCTGGAACGTGCCGTTAGGTGGAGACTTTGATGCTTGGGGAACTAGTACCTACTTTGTGGAAATAGGGAAAAATGCTCGTACAAATCGTCAGATTGAAGTTTATGAAAATGGAAACGTTTTATTTGACGACAATACGCATTTATGGGATGATTACGGTCGATTAAGCGATAAACCAATGCAAGGTGACAATTTAGAAGAATTTGAAATAACCAAAGCAGAATTTGAACAAGTATGGAATTCAAATATTCCCATGAATCGGTAATTGGTAATTAAAAATATTAACTTTTTAATAATTTTTCCAAATCGAAGCTTGTGTCTGCTATTCAATGTCAGTCGAAAATTTTACATATAACAATCATATTTGATTTGTAAAAATTGAAAAACCGATATACCGAACAAATAAAATTTTTTCGGTTGATTGCGTTAATCGTATAGCTATTTCGATCCAGTAGCAGCGATATTTAGCGTCTGCCACAATCTTACAGGTTCGCTGATAGCTGCAATTTGGCGTAAAAATTCATAAGATTTATAAACAGTTGCGCGAATGCTAAACTTATTTTTTGCGATTACGTAATTTGCCAAGACCACTAACGAAGACAAAAGCTGAGATTGCGACGCGGACGCTAGGCTTTATATTTAAACTACCAGCTTGTTCCGGATTTATGTATAAACTTTTAATTGTTTTTATGTAATTACACTATTTTTGGCGTTAGAAAATCGCGTTGCTCCCTCCCGTGTCAAACTTTTAAGCATGACAAGCGTGTTGAGTATATAGAGGTAAAGATAGGTAGAATGACTATGAAGTATTTTTATTCGATCTTTAGTTCAAGAAAATTGACAATTAGTTAAAGGAAACCGTATGGGAGAAATACTTACAGGAAAAATCGCTGTTGTAACAGGAGGCTCTACGGGAATTGGTTACGCAATAGCAAGACGTTTTGCAAGTCTTGGGGCAAAAGTCATTCTGGCAAGCAGACAGCCGCAACGCTTGGCAACAGCAGCTCAAAGCATTGGAGATGCTGTTGCAATTCCCACCGATGTCTCCGATCCCGAACAGGTGCAGCAGCTTTTTGAGGGACTTTCTCAGGTGGATATTCTTGTAACTTGTGCTGGTGCAGCAATCTTTGGTGCAATTGATACGCTACCAGTGGCTGAAGCTAAATCCCTTTTTGAAGGACGCTTCTTTGGTCAACTAGCGGCAGCGCACTATGCAGTACCCAAAATGCCACCGGGGAGTGTTATTATCTTTTGCTCTGGAATTGCAGCGTCCGTTGGACTGCCCAACTATAGCGCGGGTTCTGCCCTTTGTGGTGCTGTTAACTCAATGGCACGTTCCCTTGCGGTTGAGCTAGCCCCTAGAGGCATCCGCGTGAATGCTATCTCGCCGGGATTGATCGAAGGCACAGACATCCAATCTAATTTGTCAAAGGAAAGTAAGGAAAATTTGACTTCCTCAGCAGTAGCCAGAATTCCTCTCAAGCGTTCAGGTAACAGTGATGAGGTGGCAGATGCAGCATTTTTCCTTGCTACGTGCGGCTATGTGACAGGACAAATTATTGAGGTTGATGGGGGGTGGATAGCATCTTAGGAGGTATTTTATGACTAATAAATTAGCTCTTAAGGTTGCACTTATTACTCGAGGCAACAGGGGTATTGGACTCGCCACAGCCCAACGGTTTGTTGCTGGTTCTATTAATGGTGTCAAGTTAGCATGGCACCGAGATTCATGTAATTTTCTGCATTCCGGCTCTGAAACCTTACTTCCCCTACTCCCCTATTCCCTATTTTTATTCTGCGTGAGAGAAAATTAGGGCTTATGGGAATACTAGAAACATCAGACGATTTATCAGGGAGTGGTGAATGTGGAACGAGGGTTAGATAATAGCTCAAAAAGTATGGTTCCCTTGCAAATACCAACAGTATCCGTAAATACAAGGAAACAGGGCACAATTACACATGAATTTAATCAAAATTTACAAGCAGAAATGCTAACTTCACAAGACCAAGACGACCACTCATCTGAAGCATCAAAGTTATTGCAGTCAGGAATTCAATATCAACAAGCAGGCGAATTTGTTACCGCAATGAAGTTTTTACAAGAGTCGCTAGCATTGTTTCAGGCATTTGACGACTTGCCAAAACAAGCGCAGGCACTCTTGCACTTAGCACTTGTGGCTTACAATTCGGGCGACTATAAAAGTGCAATTTCTTACTCGCAGCAGTGTCTATCTTTAACAGAAAATACCTCTGACTTACATTTGCGGCTACAGGCACTTTCACATATTGGTAATTCATACCGTCATTTAAATAACCATGATAAAGCAATTGAGTTTTTACAAGATTGTTTAACTATCGCGCAGAAACAAGGTGACAAACGCAGTCAAGTTGCCGCACTCAATAACTTGGGGCTTGTGTACAAAGCTTCGGGAAATCTGCAAAAAGCGATTAAATTCAAAGAGCAAAGTCTCAAACTTGTGCGCGAACTCCAAGACCATTGGGGAGAGGAGCAGGTGATGAGAAATTTGGGAAATGCTTGGTATGCTTTGGAGGATTATCCGAAAGCGATCGCATACTACCAAGAATGTGTGGAAATTTCGCGTACTCTCAACGACCACCGGAGTGCAATTTTAGTATTAAAAAATTTAGGTAATACTTTTTATATCTTGGGTGATTACCTGCAAGCAATTCAACATTATCAAAAACGTTTAGAATTAGCTCAACAAATAAAAGATAAGCGCAGTCAAGAACAATCTTTAGGTAATTTGGGAGTTGCTAGCGAGGCTTTAGGTGATTATACGGGAGCAATTAAGTATTACGAACAACGTTTGGAGTTAGCAAAAGCGCTCAAAGACCGTCGTAGTGAAGAACAAGCGCTTATGAGTCTCAAAGCCGCTTACTACGCTTTGGGCGATTATAGCAAAGCGATGAAATACGAACAATTAAAAGAG
>CAXTCQ010000428.1:0-3347 GCA_964242965.1 uncultured Calothrix sp.
GGGATAAGGGAGACAAGGAAGATAGGGGAGATAAGTGAAGATAATTAACTCTTAACTCTTAATTCTTAATTCTTAACTCCTAACTCTTAACTCTTAACTCCCTACTCCCTACTCCCTACTCCCTATTTTGCTTTGCAACCATTCTTCAATAACATCTGTCATCTCTTTCAATATGTCTGGGGTAAGGGAAATATGCATTTTTTCTTGACTCCAGCTAGCTACAGCTTTGACCAAAGTTTCTCGAATTTTGGTAAATCGCCGCGATACAGTATATTGTGGAATATCTAACTGTTTGGCAATTTGCTGCTGAGTCAACCCTTGACGATACCATAACTCCAACATTTGCTGCGATTGGGTTTCTAACTGCGCTAGAGCATTCACCAAAACCGTGTTAATCTCGGTTTGCTGCAAAAATCTGGTTTCTTCTTCTTGTTGAGTAATAACTTGAGTAAGTACAGATTCTGACCCTAATAAATTATCCAACCATTCAGATGCATCATCGCCACCTCTCGGATTATTGAGCGAATCTGTATTTGGGTAAAGATGCGTGCGTGCGTGTTTGGCAGAATCTAATAACCAAGCTTCTAAAATTTGCGGGGTTGCTTTCTGGTTGCTTTGGGAATTGTAAGCTTGAGTTATAGCTTCCCACACTTTATTATCGGGTCTAACTAGTTGGCGGGTGCTACTACCTGGATTTGGTAGATAAAGCGTTTTAAAACAATTCCACGCCATTATATAAGAATTAATCGTATCCTTTGATAAACCGACAGCTTCTAAAGACTCAACTAAACGCTTTTGACTGGTTTTGCGTAACAGTCCCCAAGGAGTAGAGATATCAACCTCGTGAAGCTGACGCAGAGTTTCGCGGATACTACAAGCAAAACTCGCACGAGCGTAGTTTTTGAGGGTAAACCCTTGATTGGGATTAAACCCTTTGAGTACTTTATCAGCTTTTGCGATCGCAATTTGAAAACAGTCGGGTAATTTATACTGCGTACTAGTAAATGCCGCAGATGTTTTTTGTGATGCCCAGTAACAAGCTTCCTGTAGATAAGCAGTTAGATGTTGTTTAGCTAATTTCCCTATCTCCGGCTTTGGCATAGAGTTATACCAATACAATACCCAAAAATTATCGTCTTGCTCTTGGGGGTTGTTTTTAGCATAAACAAGCATACTACGACGTAATCTAGCATCCGTCGCCCAATTGTGGAAGCGATCGCCTTCAAATTGCACGAATGTTGAAAAAATTTCAATAATGCTTTGTCGAGGGTGCATAAAAAATAGGAAGTTGACATAGAGACAGAAGGTGTGAAACGACACCTGCACAAACTTTACTACAATAAATCCTAATCATGTTTCATAAACTTTCTGTAAAAATTAGCTCTCGGTAGCTTAGTCGCGCTTTCTACAGCTGACGCATCTGCACAAGCACCAAGCTTTAGCTGTCACGAGAAATCTCAATTTAGATGCAACTTTCTAAAAAAGCTTTTTCAAACACTGCATAAAAATAGATGGGCAAACGTAATGAGCAAATGAAGGGGTTGAACCCTAAAAATAATATTACTAAAGTCAAGGATTTTGAAGATGAAAGTTGCTAACAAACTATCTGCTGGTTTATTTCTTGCTTTAAGCATAGCTGCTCCTTCGATATTTTTCTCGACAACAGCTAAAGCAGAACCGATCGCTCCATCAACAGTTAATCGGACTGCTACACCGATTAAAGTTTCCCCTGGTTTAGCTGGCAAAGTCGATACAATTCGTCCACATGGAAAAAATCCTGGTGACGCTGCTTGGGAATTTACTTTAACAGTAAAAGGTGATGAAGCAAAGGTTAAACCAGTGGTAAAACCCTCAGCAGTAGATACCTTCAACTCTATAAATAAAGTTCGCTAAGTAAATCGAAAAGTTAAGTATTCAATCTCAACTTGATATACATTTATATTGAATACTTTGCTTTTTCATTTAGTTTTCAATTTGTTTGATTTTAATCGCTAATACTTAGTACAAATACACTCGCATAATTGCCAACTAAAAAGGAGAAATACGTAGATGCGTAGGGTGTGTTAGCGATAGCGTAACGCACCAATATTAAGGACTGGGTACGTTACGGACTTATCGATGGCGGCAGCCACTCCTGCGGAGTATCGCGCACCCGATAATATTTTTAATACCTAATATTTAGTACAAATGCGATTCCATGATTACCATTAAAAAAAAGGTTCAGTTTGTTGTTAAAACATCCAAGTTTTGTAATTTACGTTGCCGCTACTGTTATGAATATGCAGAATTAGGAAATAGAGAAGCGATTCCACTCGAACAATTGGCTAAAATGTTTAATAATATCGCAAGCTTATACCAACAGTTTGATTTCCCTATTGATATTGAATTTGTTTGGCATGGTGGAGAACCGCTATTACTACCACCAGATTATTATTGGAGTGCTTTTGAGCTTCAAAATCAAATATTTGGAAAATTAGCAAATATTACCATTACTAATGTAGTTCAAACAAATCTAACTGTCTTAAATCCCGAACGTATTCGCTTATTACGACGATTTGATGGGGTTGGAGTTTCGCTCGATTTATTTAGAGGATTGCGAGTTAATAGTAAAGGTATCGATTCTCAAGATAGGGTTTTAGCAAATATAGATCGGTTGCAAGCTGAAAAAATCTCTATTGGTTGTATTACTGTTCTCACAAAGTTGAATTTACCCTATTTAAAAGAAATTTATACTTTTTATAAAACTTTGAATCTTCCCTTTCGACTTCTACCTCTATTCAAAGGTGCTTTTGACGGACAACATCAAGGTTTTGAAATTACCGCTAGCGATACTCTAGAAGCTTTTTCCACGCTGGTTGATTTCTGGTTAGAAGACGAGCAATTAGTCAATATAATGCCAATTACAAACTACATTCAGCGACTTATTCATAACGATAATACACCCAACTATTTTTATGATAAAAGTCAGTGGGAATCGGTTTATTTAGTGAATACTACGGGAGATATTTATAGTCACGCAGATGCTTATAATATTGAACTTAGTCACGGTAATATATTCACCACACCGTTAACAGAATTAATATCAGGTGAATCGCATCAAAAAGTTATAAAATATGCAAAAGAACGCATTGCAAGTACCTGTAGCGGATGTCCTTACTTTGGTAAACAGTGCAGTGGTTTTCCTATGGCAGAAGGAAATCTCGAATATAATGAAGTTGACGAACGAGGTGCAATTCGCTGCATTGTCGATAGAGGAACCCTTGAATATATTGAGTATCGTCTTAAAGAAGCTGGAATTATTGACAATCTTGGTACTATTAATATAGAAAAGCTGAATATACCTAACA
>CAXTCQ010000428.1:3447-5325 GCA_964242965.1 uncultured Calothrix sp.
TCTAAAATCCGTTATCTAAATAAATGTCTCCTATCGGTGTTGGTACCAGTCGTTCAACTCAAAGCAAAACAAATACCCCCAAGCTGTGGTTATTGCTTGTCGGGGTAAATCAATATCAGGATAAGCAAATACCATCGCTACATTACTCAGCAGTCGATTGTCAGGGGTTAGCAGAAGCTTTGATAGATGCTTCTGCGGGGCAATTTTTGCAAAAAGAAGTGAAAATTTATCACGATTTTGCCCCCCAATTACCATTTTTGCAAACGGTGAATGCTAGTTTAAAGGAAATCACCGCTGCTGCAAGACAAATCGACACAGTTCTATTTTATTTTTCCGGACATGGAATAATTCAACCAAATACCCAACAAGCATTTCTATGTTTAGCTGATACTCAAAAATCTAACTTAGAAAATACAGGTTTAGCTTTACAGGATTTGTTGCAATCTTTAAGCCATTGTGCGGCACAAAATCAGTTAGTATGGTTAGATGCTTGTCATAGCGGTGGAATGACTTTGAGAGGAACTACGTTAGAATCGTTACCTAGTCCGACACCGCAACTAGTGCAAGTTTTACAGCAACGTGCTGCTATTAGTAAAGGTTTTTATGCATTGCTATCTTGCGACACCAATCAGCAATCTTGGGAATTTCCAGAATTAGGACATGGTGTATTTACATATTATTTGATGCGGGGATTGCGAGGTGATGCTGCGGATACGAATAATCTAATTTCCGCTGATAGTCTTTATCGCTACGTTTATCATCAGACGTTGCAATATATCGATAAAACTAATCAGCAATTGCGTTTGATTAACCAGCAAAAACACAGCAAAGGGGAAAAACTAACAAGTGAATATTCCCTACAAACTCCGAAGCGAATTGTTGAAGGAGTGGGAGAATTAGTATTAGGCAAAAAATTCGAGAAAAATGCTTCCTTACTACATCGTCGGGTAGGGGTAGTGATTGAGGGATTATCAGCAAGCAAGATAACATTAGATATTAGCAAGTTTCTTGGTAATGCGGGAGGTTTTGAATTAGAATATCTGCCAGCAATCAAAGCAACTGCTGACGAAGTGCGTAATTCTATTACTCGTTATTTAAATTCCCCATCTGAAACTGTTTTGCTTTATCTGCGAGGACGAATCGAAGATACTGAAGCTTGGGAAGGATTAGTATTAGGAGATATTCGTATTAAACGTTCGTGGTTGAAACAACAGCTACGTCGCAGCAATGCAAAGCAAATCATTATTTTAGATTGTTCTGTAGAAACGCGAAATGAGACGCTTTCTTTCGCGTTACAGGAATGGGTAGAGGATTTGCAAATTGATTCTCAGCAAGGGCAATGTATAATATCGTGCGTCTCAACCGCTTCTCAATCGGAAATATTTGCAACTGCTTTGCTCGACATTTTGACCGCAGCTTCTCAAAGTAATGGAATATCAGCAGCTTATGCGATCGCACAACTGCAATTTGCTCTAGCAGGTACTAATATCCCTTTTCAAGTCTCGCTTTCAGGGTCGCAGGGCATCATCGAAATTCTACCACCTAAAACTGATTTACAGGGACAAGAACAAAGTCAGGGTTTAGATTTACATGTATGTCCTTACATGGGATTGAATGCTTTTTCAGAATCGGATGCTCAGTATTATTATGGTCGTGAAACCTTAACTCAAGAGTTAATTTATTCCTTACAAAATAACTCATTTCTTGCTGTCGTTGGTGCTTCGGGAAGCGGTAAATCTTCAGTTGTCCAAGCTGGTCTAATACCTCAATTACGACTCGGCAAACAAATTCCTAAAAGCGAACAATGGTTAGTTAAAACTATACTTCCCGGTTCGCATCCAATCGATGCTTTAGCGCAAATCGGGGGAGGGGGAAGGG
>CAXTCQ010000429.1:0-5310 GCA_964242965.1 uncultured Calothrix sp.
GGGCGGGGTCTCCCCGCCCTTATCCCCTATCCCGCCCCTATAATATTATGTACCCTACGCAGTTAAAATCCACTATAACCAAAATATGAATAAAGACGCGATATATCGCATCTCTACATTTTAAATTCAAATGAGAATTAGCGGGATTTGATATCAGCGATCGCACTTCTCAACAGTCTGTTTAAGAGGTTTGGAAATTATTTTCCTTCCACTTTCTGCTTGCTTCTTACGCAAATCATCACAAATTGCTTGTAAATCGTAGTTGAAAGATTTAGCGTGTTCCTCTCTAATTTTGTAAATTTCTTCTAAAACTTCATCCTTCCACATTTTTACTCTCCTAATAGCTCGTAAGGTGTACAAATTGTGGGTAACTCATACCCAGCATCATTACTAATTTGCGATAATTTTTTCTGAATTTGAGCATTGGCGATATGTTTACAATTCATAACTGTTTGCTATTTTAATAACCAACAATTAACCATTGACAACTAGCGGGATTTGATATCAGCGATCGCACCCCTAGTCATTGCTGCGATCGCTTGGTCGGTAGCTTTAGGTAGGTGATAATATTTACCTCCCGATGTTTTCGCTAATTCCTTCGCAAAACCTGTCGAAACAAACTTACTTTCGGTGTCAATTACCAAAAGCTGCATCCCCATTGCCCTAATTCTTGCGGCAATATTCAATAATTCGGCTTTGATGTCGGGTTTATTCTCTGGGTCTTGTTCTTCACCTAACGAACGCGACAACGGAATATTACCACGACCATCCGTAATTGCCACAATAACAACTTGTCCGATATCGCCGCTCATTTGAGCATTAACCCCCACGCGCACCGCTTGCGTTAACCCATGCGCTAATGGCGAACCACCCCCGCACGGCAACCTTTCCAAACGACTTTTCGCCAACGCAATCGAACGGGTCGGAGGCAGCAATACCTCAGCCTGTTCGCCTCGAAAGGGAATCAAAGCTACTTGGTCGCGGTTTTGATATGCCTCGGTAAGTAACTGCATCACCGCACCTTTCGCCGACTGCATCCGATTTAATGCCATCGAACCCGACGCATCGACAACAAACACAATCAACGCCCCAGCTTTGCGAACCAAGCGCTTCGCCCGCATATCGCTTTGTTCGACCACAACTTTACGATTCGGCTGCCGCTCTTTTCGTGCTTTTTGATACGGAGCAGCCGCACGTAAAGTCGCATCGACAGCAATGCGTTTTACCCGCCCTTTAGGCAACATCGGCTTAATATAGCGTCCCCGGTCTTCCGATGAAATGATACTGCGGCTGCCCGACTTACCCTGTCGTTGGGACATTTGCGCGAAATACAACACGCTAGGGTCGAGAATTACCCCCTCTGGGTCAAAAATAAACTCTTCGGGAATGCCAGGAGGCTCTTGTTCCGGTTCTTCGTTGTCTTCTTCCTCCTGTTCTTCCTGGTCTTCTTCCTCCTGTTCCTGTTCCTGTTCGTCTTCTTGATTTTGTGGTGGCGGCGGTGGTGGCGGTGGCGGTTCTTCGGGTGGTGTCTGAATTACCGTCGCCCTCGGTACAATTACTAACTCGACAGCACGCTTCAAGTCTTCGGGAGTGACTTGATTGCGTCCTTCTAAAGCTGCTGCGGCTTTGGCGACACGTACTGCGAAAAGTTCGGCGCGGTGTCCTTGTACCTGTCCGCGCACTGCTTCATCGACTAAATACGCAATTTGTTCGCGGGTAATTTTAACATCTTTGAGCCATTCCCGCGCCAGAATAATTTGGGTTTTGAGTCCATCGATATCTTCGTTATATTGTTCGAGGAATTCTTGGGGGGAACGCGAGTAAGATATGGCTTGTTCGACGGCTTCAACGCGCTGGTCTAAACCGAGTACGCCATCTGCGGATAGGACAATGGCGATTCTGTCAAGTAGATGTTCGCGCAGTGTCCCTTCTTCGGGGTTGTAAGTGGCGATGAATAAGGCTTTGCAAGGATGCTGGAAGCTGATTCCCTCGCGTTCGATTTGGTTGCGTGCGGACGATAATACAGTTAATAGCTGGTTGCTAATTTGGTCGTCGAGTAAGTTGATTTCATCGACGTATAGAACACCTCGATTTGCAGCAGCTAGCAAACCAGGTTGAAATATCGTGTCACCTTGTTTTACCGACTGTTCCACATCCACCGAACCGAGAAGTCTATCTTCAGTCACACCAAGGGGAATTTGGATAAATGGTGCAGGAATAACTTCCGTCTCTTCCGTACTGCCCTCCAAAAGCATATCATCCCAGTCTTCAGGGTGGTTGGGGTCGCAATTACTGATGGAACCCTTAACAACTTCGATGGGGGGTAAAAGTGCGTGAATAGCGCGTGCCATCACAGATTTTGCCGTACCGCGACGACCTGCGATCGCAACTCCTCCCAGCATCGGGTCAACTGCTGCGAGTAACAGCGCCATCTTAATCGCTTCCTGACCGACTACAGCAGCCAAGGGAAAAGCTGTAATATTTTGGGTAGTGGACGCAGGCATGGTTATAAACGATTTATCTTATCGATTTTTAGCATAGCAATTTGTGGTGCATTAATTAACAGTTTAAAATTATTCGTGAGGAATAAGATCCCCGACTTCTCCAAGAAGTTGGGGATCTGGACACCGCGAATTTTCTCCAATCAAAGCAAGGATTGCTATATTACAACAACAAATGATTTATAAACTTACTTACAGAGATATAAATTATGAGTACTATACAGGTATATCTAACTATTGGATATTTAATTTAGTTGATAGTAATCTTGAAGTTTACAGCAAACCTTATCAAGTTAATCAAGGTAAATATAATTATTTGAATAAAAGAATTATTTTTAGGACTTACGCAAAAAAATTCTGTCATGCTGAACGGAACGGAGTGAAGTGAAGCATCTCGGAGATTCTTCACTTCGGTTCGAGGGTAAACTCCGTGAAGGGTTCTGAATGACGCAATATCATAGCTGCTGCGTAAGTCCTAATTTTATCCACACAAACGATAACTTGACCTTGCTTCCCAGGTTTATCGGTCGATTTAAATAAGATATTCCCTTCAAGTAAAATTAATAAAACTTTATATTTACTTCACATAAATTTTATTGACAAAAGCCATTCGCCTATGGGTATATATATATAGTTATACAGCTTAAGTCATCACCTGAAACACAGTTGTTTGGTCGTTGTCTCAGGTGTACTAACCCTTCTATCCTGCCTTGCGCTAGAGTATCCAGTTAACTGAGTAACTTAGTTTCGCACAGGAATTTATAATCGTTTTTATGATTATAAATTTGCAGGTATTAATCTATAGCTGCAAAGGTATTCAGTTAGCTGGATACTCCAGCGCAAGGCAGGGTAGAAGGGTTAGTACATCTGAGACTTTAACCAAATTGTTGTGTGATAGCAGTAATACATAATTGATATGGTTTATTTTTATAGCCATTTCAGTGTATATTTTGCTGCTTTAAATAGGTTGATTTGGCAATGCTGTTAACTAAAAACCAAATTTTTGGAGTTAACTATTATGTCAGATAAAGCAAGCAAAAAGCAAAGTACAGTATCGATTTACTGGGATTATCAAAATGTTCAGAAGGAAGACAAAGCGAATTCATTAATTGATTTTGCTAAATCGAAAGGAAACTTAATTATCAAAAAAGTCTACTTAAATTTAGATTGTGAAAAGCAGGCTGCTGGTAAGACTCTTTTTGAAACGAATGGCTATACCTGTGTGAATGTCCCTTGTCCTTTGAAAAATAGCGCAGATAATCAACTTAAGTCTGACTTAATTGATGATATCTGTGATTGTCTATCAGACATAGTAATTATAGTTTCTGGAGATGGTGACTTTAGTAAATTAGTTAAACTTCTCAAACGCCAAGGTAAATATGTTGTTGTCTTAGCTCAAAAAGGTACTGTAAAACAATTGCTGAAAGAACAAGCTCATGAATTTTATTTCATTGATGAATTACCTAAAATAGGTCAAAAAGAAGTTAAGTCTAAATCTCAAATTGACTATCAGCAAGCTGTCACTTATCTAATTAAAGCTATTAAAACCGCATTGACTAAAGGAAAAGCAGCAGCTTTAGGCTATATCAACAATTTAATGCTTGAGCTTTTTCCCAATTATCAAGGTGTTTCTTGTATTCGTACACTAGATGGTAAGCAATTTAAAAGTTTTGTTCAGTTTGTGGATACTGTGGTGAAAGACGGAAAAGTAAAAAGAAAAAATCAATCTTTGCTTTTAATTGAGTAGCAAATTTGATACTCTAAATTTCTGAAGGCGAAAGTAGTATCGTTTTAATTTTTCAAAACTCAGTTTTTAGATAAACTGGGTTTTAATCGTGTTATATTATATGCTGCTTTTGATATTTAATACCGATTCAGTTAATGATTGTGATGCACGGATTATCGTAAAGGAAACCAGCCCCTGCTGTCACCTTCGTTGTGCGGACTGGCGGGCGGGGTAACCCCGCCCCTACAAATGCATCTCTCGCATTCTTTTTTTAATTGGTATAAATCTCAACGAAATTAGTCAAGAATTCTATAGTTAGGTTCTGTAATACAGACTAAAGATTAAAATGCATAAACTTCTACAATTCCAAAACGAAAAACTATTACGACGTGCCCTAACACATCGTTCCTACGTTCACGAAAACCCCGGAGAAGGAGAACATAACGAACGTTTAGAATTTCTCGGAGATGCATTATTAAATTATTTAAGCGGACAATATCTATTTAACCGCTATCCCGAAAAAGGCGAAGACGAATTGACGCGAAGACGGTCGGCACTTGTCGATGAAAAACAACTTGCAAAATTTGCGATTGAAGTAGGCTTAGATTTCCGAATGCGACTAGGCAAAGGTGCAATCCGCGAAGGAGGCTATCAAAACGAAAACCTTCTCAGCAGTACATTTGAAGCAGCGATCGCCGCCTATTATCTCGATAATAACTCCAACATTGAAGCAGTCAAAGCCATCATCGAACCATTATTCGATTCAGTTCCCAAAGACGTAGTAGTATCTCGTTCAAGCATCGATTCCAAAAATCGTTTCCAAGAATGGGTACAGCGCAACATCACCCCACCAACCCTCCCCGAATATATCGCCATTCAAGCAGGGGGAACACAACACGCCCCAGAATATGTAGCAAAAGTATTAGTCGGAGACAAAGAATACGGAAGAGGCAAAGGAAAAAGCAAAAAAGAAGCAGAAAAAGCCGCAGCCGAAGACGCATTAGCCCAAATCAAAATACCGTAGGGGCGGGTTCACCGACCATATATACCAACAATCGAAAAAATCAAAAAAACCCGCCCCTA
>CAXTCQ010000430.1:0-5282 GCA_964242965.1 uncultured Calothrix sp.
GGGGAGAGTAGGGGAGTGGAGGGAGTAGAGGAAAATTAATTCATAACTTCTAATTCATAACTCATAATTCCTAACTCCTCATATCATCTAAGCTTAAAAACTTATAATTAACGTAGGTTGGGTGGAGCGGAGCGTAACCCAACAAGAATGTTGGGTAACACGAGCGTTACACCCAACCTACAAAACTACTCATAACTCCTAACTCATAACTCCTAACTTTTCTGTTGCAATACCCGAAAAATAACTCGCGGATGATAAAATGCAAGCGGTGATTTGAGTAATTGCCCGACTTCCGTAAACAAAGAATGTAAACTGGGGTCGCGGTGCATGGTAGACATGGCTTTTTGCATATACCAAGCTAACAGCGATTCGATGAAATTGGGCTTTTTCCGATCTGCCTTCTTTTCCATACCATTTATTGATGTTGTCGGAAACTGCGAATCTTGCTGTGTTGCTATCATCCAATGTAGTGCGTTGCTTTTCGCCAAGCGTTTCTGAAAGCGTGAGGAAATAGGTTTGCGGTCATCCTGCAACCACTTCATTAATTCCATTGCCGATAAAGCGCTAACCGTCATACCCTGTCCATAAACCGGACATAGCGCACATACTGCGTCACCCAACGCGACAAACCCTTCGGGCATTTCTATTTTCTCATAATGTCGCAGGCGATTTGCAGTTGCACGATGAGCATAAATCGGTGAAACTGGTTCAGCATCTTTTATCGCTTCATAAAATCGCGGACTTGCTAAACTACTGGCAAACTCCAAAAAACCAGCATCATCCAGCGGTGGAAAGTCGCACCCGTATCCCCCAAGTGTTGCAATCCATTCCCCGTTTTCGATTTTTGCCAAATACCCCAATCGCTTGTTATCGGGTGCTTGCTGCGAAACTAACATCACTTTCCAATCGCTACTAAAATTTTCAGGTTGTTTGTAACGTCGCGTCGCATATCCCAAAAATGGATTAATAGTCGTTTCCGGTGGTTTGGCAAAACCTAGCTTTTCTAACCAAACGGGTGCATTAGAACTTCTACCGCTAGCATCAACCACCAAATCAGCAAACAATTCTTCCACATCGCAATCGACATGCAACTTGACTCCAGTAATTTGCGCTTTGCTGCTGTCACCAACCAACTCCAACACCCGACAGTCTTCCACAAACTCAATATTCGGCAATTCCTTTAACCGTTTCCGAATTACCCATTCCAACAACGGACGCGAACAAGTAAAAGATGTTACCTCCGAAGCTGTATCTGGATTGAAACTCCAACTACCCCTGCTAAAGAGGTGAAACTCCCGCACCCAATCGATTGTAGGTGCATTTGCAGCAGTCAATTCTAAACCAATACCCGGAAAAAGTGACTCTAGAATTCGATATCCTCGTGCAAATAATACATGTGGTTGTACGGATTGCGGGACACCTTTGCGTTTTTCTGGTTGTGAGGGTAGGCGATCGCGTTCCACAATTACAACCGATGTAAACTGTTCTGAAAGCACCCGTGCCGATAAAAGTCCGGCAATGCTACCACCAATTACAATAGCCTTTTCGCGCTTCATTTCGACACCCAAGAATTACTTATCTATATTTATTAACTTTATTTAAGTTTAGCTTGACAGAAGCGCCCAACGCCATAATAACTCCACCGCAATTAACCAGCGTCTTTTGGTCTGTGTTTTTGTAGCCAATTCTGTATTTTATTTAAAGTTTTGATTAAAACTTACTTAATGAAATTACTTTCAGCGTAATAGGAAATTTATTACATTAACAATTTATCTTTTAAGCGTTATAAAAGTCAGTTTTAAAAAGTATAGTAAATTTTTAATATGCTAGAAACTGTTACTTCAGTATCATAATTACACTGAATCTATCAACCACCAACTTATTAACTTAATAAACCCGACTTCTGCAAAGCCGGGTTTCCAAACAGCATAAATTTGAGAAACGAAACTAGATTCTTATTTTGCAATCCGAAATTATATCACCTAAGCGCCAACAAGACCAGCAATATTTTGTCCGACGGCAAGTGTGAAATCTCCGGATGGTAGTGTATCTGCTAGTGCAATTGTACCATAATCTGCTATTCCGGAGGTAACAGAATTCCTTGCGTTTGTTGTTGTTCCTCCGATGACGGTTACTTGAGCGATTAAATCCTTAACGTTGTCCTTCACCACAGATATGTTAAATCCAGTTTTGTTTCTTTGGATATTGTAAACATCACCAGCCCCTAGTTGAATTTGCTCGCCAAAGGTAAAGTCTATGATTTCGGCAAAGTCTCTTCTGCCAGCTTTATCGTAGAAGGAACCAGAACTATCACCCAAAATGAATTTATCTACGCCTTCTTGTCCAGTTAAAATATCTCTCTCTGGCGAACGTGAATTTCCGACATTTGTACTACCTTGTAGGGTGTCATTACCATCTCCACCTAGCAGCGTGTCATTGCCTAAACCACCACTTAAAAAATCATTGCCACCAAATCCATCAAAAACATTATCTGCTTTGTTTCCAATGATACTATCATCAGTTGGTGTCCCCGTAACATTAACGAAGTTTTTAACTACAAACTTAAGGGAACCACCGTTGGGAAGGTTATTTACAACTAGTTGGTTTGCTTCCAAATTGATATCGAAAGATGCTCCTCCCGTACCACTGGAACCATCAATAGCATTCTTTTGACCTGCTGCACCAATTATTTTCTCAATACTGGAGATTTGACCGCCGATACCATTTCCTTCGCCAATTACACCTCTAGGAAGCAGTGTAATTGCTTGTCCTAAGTCGGTGTAATCCAAAGTATCAAATCCACTGCCACCATCGATTAAGTCATTTCCGGTAGTACCGAAGATTGTATCGTCTCCAGCTAATGCCCTAATTTCATCATCTCCGGGTGTGCCAAAAATAATATCTGGATTGTCAGTACCGATGATTAAATTTCTTTCTTCTACGAGGGTATTTGTTCTTAAAGAGTTTTCAGTCCCTTGAATGACAATCGCGGCATCGGTTGTAAAGGTGTTGGAAGTCTTATTTGTTTCAGCCATTGTATTATTTTTTCCTCTGCAAATGATTTTTGTTGACGACTATTCGTGACAGGTTAAGATAGCGCTGCTAAAGTAAATAAGCAATTATGCTGAATATTTAGTCATTCAGGTATCGAATTAACCTTGCAACAGAACTCTAGCGGTATTCTTACGAGGTAGATGTAAAGTTAGTGTGAAATTCTCCCTAAAATTATAAGGTTTATACAAAGTCCCTTCAGCAATATTCTGTATCATTGCCTATTTACAAATGGCATGAGACGCTCTCTCATCTGTTCCTTGATAGCAATGGCTAGGCATTTGATAATTCATAAACGGTGCGTACTTATGTCCAATTAGTCTTTTTGCATAAGTAATCTGGGTAATATAGCGAGTAACATCCGAAGAGTTCTTGGAACCTCTATGCCACACTTGATTATTAAAACAAACTACCGAACCCATCGCGCCCAAGCAACTATGAATTTGTTTTTCATATCCGGTAATATCACCGTCGCAAAACTTACCAAATAAATGTGAACCCGGAATAACTTGAGTAGGTCCATTTGCTTCTGATAACACATCTGTCAAGTAATAATTGACGGTGAATGCAAGCACGTTTAAGCGAATGTTAGTTAAAGGTTTACCATCAAGCGAAAGTACGTGCGGCGTATCATCTTGATGCCATTTATTTTTAGCTAACCCGTCAGTATTTGGAGGAATTGTAAATGAGTTATTGTGAATGACGTGAACAACATTGGCGTTAGGAATACCATCACCTATTGAGTAGCTGAGTCCATTTGCTCCTCCAATTAAATGTTCTGCAAATGTAACAATTGGCTCTTGAGCAAAAAGCTCTAAATTATGTTGCGAATGCTCGAATATCCGCTTCACCATATTCTTTTTCGATGGCTGATAATTGTCGCCATCAATTTTGCGAACAACTTCATCTAAATCATTTATTAAAAGCTGGCATTCAAATGGTGTTAATACATTTTGAATAACTAGAAAGCCATTAATGTGGAAAAAATCAATCCATTCATTTAATTGCTCGGTAGATGGTTTCTTACCTGCTAAATATTCATGCATATTTTAACTTTTACGTAATTGCTTTCATTTTCTAATCTACAATATATTGGTAGGGGCACGGCAATGCCGTGCCCCTACGATAGAAACGAAAGGTAAAATTACAGTCATTAATACCGAATTCGTGGGTCTACATAAGCATTGAGAATATCAATCGCAATACTTGCCATCACAACTATAGTGCCAAAAAATACCATGATTCCTTGCACTGTCGGGTAATCGCGCTCGTTAATAGCTTCATACAACCGATTTGCTAAACCGGGCCATGAGAATGTGACCTCAGTCAAAATTGCTCCACCTAAAAGCGAAGCAAAAGTTAATCCTAAAACAGTAATCACGGGAATCAAGGCATTTTTCAAAGCGTGGGAAAAGAGGATTTTGTTTTCAGCAACTCCTCTTGCTCTTGCTGCTTCGACGTAATCTGCTCGTAAGGTTTGTTTTAAATTTACCCGTACAATTCGCTCGAAAATACCGCTTAATAAAATTCCTAAAGTACAGCTAGGTAATATCAAATATTGAATTGCTGTGAAAAACTCGACAAATTTACCTCTCAATAAGCTATCGATGGTATATAAACCAGTTAGTTTAGCTGGTGCTTCTAAAGTTGCGGGGAAGCGGGTTCCCAAAGGTAATATATCTAACCCCACAGCAAAGATTAATTGTAATAACATCCCAGCCCAAAACATGGGAATTGCATAGGTAATGATACCAAATAATCGACCGCCTACATCTAAGGGAGTATTCGGACGCGAAGCGGCAATCGTACCAACTGCGACACCAACAACTAAGGCGATAACAATACTAAATACAGCTAATTCGGCAGTAGCAGGGAAATATTCTAAGATAATTTCCCAAACAGCTTTACCGCGACTTGATATTGATTTACCCATATCAAATTTGAGGAATAAATTTCCTAAGTAATTGAGGTATTGCAACCACAAAGGTAAATCTAATCCAAGTTGTTTTCTTAATGTTTCTTTGGCGCTCTCAGGTGCGCGTCCCCCTAGTATCGCATCTACGGGGTCGCCGGGAGTTGCGCGAAGTAAAAGAAACACCATTGTGACAATCGTTAATATTTGCAGCGGTGCAAGTAGTAACCGAGTTGTTATGTAATATGTGAGAGCTTTTGAACGAGACATTTAATTAGGGAGTAGGGAGTAGGGAGTAGGGAGTGAGGGAGATGAGGGA
>CAXTCQ010000431.1:0-5213 GCA_964242965.1 uncultured Calothrix sp.
CCGTGCCCCTACGACTATCCGTGCCCCTACGACTATCCGTGCCCCTACGACTATCTATAGTTTGCAGTTTAAGAGGTTAACGCCCAAGCCAAAAATCTCTCGGTATAATACAGTGCCAACTGATTGCTAACTCCATTGAAAATAGTATCAAATGAGTGTTCTGCCCAAGGAATTTCTAGTAAAATCGCTTTGTTACCAAAATTACGTAATCCCTTGAATATTTGCCGTCCATATTTCGCTTCAACTACGCGATCGCGGCTACCATATATCAATAAAGTTGGTGCTACGGAACGATTTACGTAATTTATCGGCGATGCATTCTGATAGAGTTTTGGTATTTGCTGCGGCGAACCACCGAGAAATGCTTCTAAAACAGCACGAGTATTGATTGGGTCAGGACGTGGTGGTGTATTGTATCCTTCAGTTAGATTTACCGGACCGTAGTAACTAACTACTGCGCGAATTGGCGGTGCATCAGGTTGATATGCAGCCAGCATTGCCAAATGTGCCCCCGATGAACGCCCTAATAATGCAATGCGTTGGGGATTGGCTTCATATTCGCTAGCATGTTGACGGATAAAGTTAATAGCTGCACGCACATCATCTAACTGTGCGGGAAAGCGATGTTGGGGTGCGTGACGATAGTCGATAGCAAACACAGTATATCCACGCGCAGCCATGTATTTATTAAAATCAGAGTTAAGGGCGGGGCTGCCACTTCGCCAAGCACCACCGTAGATAACTACAACTGCTGGATATACACCTTTTTGGGGTGGCTGGTATATTTCCATAGTTAAAGGATTAGCTAAAGGGATACCAGCCGACGATGTATCGGTCAAAGGAATGTTCGTAAGATGGCGAGTTTTACCCGTAGGAATACCTTGAAATGAATCAGCGAAACTAAATGGCGTACTTCGCATTTGCAATTTAATATTACGAGGTATTTTTTCAAGGTAGTCTTTACCTAATCCTTGTTCTATTGCTAGAGCCATTTGTGTTTGTGTTGGTTGGATACTCGCTAATTCCCATCCACAAATTAGGATACCGATCAGGCTAGCAATACAGGCAATCAGCTTGATTTTCGGACGATATCGTAAACCCCCCGCGAGTACAAGCGCAATGATATTTAATAATAATAACCAAGGGCAAAGTTCAGGTGCGCCGACTGCTAATATTAACAATGTCATTGTTGAGGCAGGTAGCAAAATCCAAGCACTCAAAAATAGTCCGATGAAACTTAGAAGTATTACCAGCCATGATAATAAAGATATTGGCTTTGAATTGGGCATAATCAGTATTAATTAATTTTGAGTGCTTAGAAAATTTCAGTAACCACGGTTAATTAAGGCAGGAGCAGGGGTATTGTTGTCAATCCCACGCGATCGCTTCAACATGATTATCATGCAGGATTTGCTCCTAAGTCACGGGCTACTGCGCTCCTGCCTACTTCCTACTCCCAGTAAAGTTTCGTTAATTTTTATCATAATAATGAGGTTTAAGTACAACTACTCCTTTAAGATATTCTCTTAAGTTGTTAATTTTAATTAACCTCACGGAGGTTTAATTTTGGCATTACCATTACTAGAATACTCGCCGAAAAGTCAGAACCAGCGTGTAGCTGGCTACGAAGTTGGAAGCGACGAGAAGCCTAGAATCTTCTCCACCGACAACTTGTTGTCATCAACTGATTTGGATGCCCTGATTGAGGCTGCATACCGTCAGATTTTCTTTCATGCGTTTGCGGTTGACCGCCAAACAAACCTCGAATCTCAACTTCGCTACGGTCAAATTACCGTGCGTGACTTTATTCGCGGACTTGTGCTTTCAGACACTTATAGAAAAAGCTTCTACGACCTCAACAACAATTATCGATTTGTTGAGCAGACCGTACAGCGCGTTTTAGGACGTGATGTATATAACGAGCGTGAAAAAATCGCTTGGTCAATCGTAGTCGCAACTAAAGGTATTCTCGGCTTTATCGACCAGTTGCTCGATAGCGAAGAGTATTTAGATAACTTCGGCTCCTCAACTGTACCTTATCAACGCCGTCGCGTCCTTCCCGGTCGCGTGCAAGGTGAATTACCTTTTAACATCAAGTCTCCGCGTTACGAAGACTACACCCGTGCCAAACTCGGTTTCCCACAAATTATTTGGCAAACCGAAGTTCGTCGCTATATTCCTCAAGACAAGAAACCCAAAGCCGGCGACCCCGCAAACTTCTTGTCGATGGCACAAGGTCTCGGTACTCTTGGCAACAACCCTCAGCGGCTTTCAGCTAACAACATCGATTTAGATAAGGATGTTCCTTACCGTAAACTCGCAAATGTTAGATAAGCTGTTGGCATTTTAAAATTTAATATCTAATTGATTGGGTCATTAGTCGTTAGTCAAGGGTTAAGGGTCAAAGGTCGAGTAAATTCGATTTTTGGGCTTTAGACTTTAGGCTTGAGGCTAATGACCTAACTTTTTGTCAGTTGTCAGTTGTCAGTAGTTAGTAGTTAGTTGTCAGTGGTCAGTTCTTGCTATGAGTTGTCAGTTGTTTTGATTACTGACCAATTATCAATAAGAGACGCTTTATGCGCGCGTCTCTACATCTCCCTCTCTCCCCTTCTCCCTACTCCCTACTCCCTACTCCCTACTCCCCATTTATGTAGATTTCATAGATTGTACCGATAATGACGAAATGTTGATGCTCTAGAATGCCAAGATAGTTAGCAGCAGCGTGTTTAACCTTTTATGCCAGAACTACGCCATTCGATAGCCCAGCACTACCACGAACGAACTAAGTACAATCCGGAGACGATAGCCTCTAAAAATCAGGGATTAGACTGGTCAAAACAGCCCGTTCCGTTTAAAGAATATAAAATAGGTACGACAATTGACTTAAAACCTTACATTCAAGAATCACCAGAAAAATTTGCCGATAACCCGGATGCGTTATGGTGGAGACGATTATCGCGGTTGCTATTTTGCAGCTACGGTTTAACTGCCCGAATGCCATCGATGGGAAGCGCGGTGTATTTACGTTCAGCACCGAGTGCAGGAGGGTTGTATCCAGCGGAAATGTATTTAGTTTCGCGGGGTACGCCATTGCTGCCACCTGGGTTGTATAATTACCAGTGCCGTACCCACTCGTTAATGCATTTTTGGGAAAGCGATGTTTGGCAAACGCTGCAAAATGCCTGTTTTTGGCATCAAGCGTTGGAAAGTACCCAGCTTGCCATAATTATCACGTCTGTATTTTACCGTTCGGCGTGGCGTTATGAAGATAGAGCATACCGCCGAATTTTCTTGGACACGGGACATTTGCTCGGTAATATCGAGTTAGCCTCAGCAATTTCTGACTTTCGTCCGCATCTGGTGGGTGGATTTGTTGATGAGGCAGTTAACGAAATGTTATATGTAGACCCAGAACAAGAAGGTGCGATCGCAGTTCTCCCGCTTGCCGATTTACTCGACATCAAACAAAACCTGCCTACAGGACGTACAGCTTTACCCTCAGCGACCGAAACCAACTATCCCAACGTTTCTGATGGGGAATTGCTGGCATATTTCCACAAGATGACGCAAATTCAATCTGGGACAACGGGTAAGTTAAACTTGCCAGAAATCAAGCAAGAAAAATCTATCGAAGATAAATACAATTTCCCGTTTTGTCAAAAAATCTCAACTCTTACTACCCAAATCGACTGGGGAGAAAAACTCGATAAACTCGAAGTAACTATCCTCAAGCGACGTTCAACTCGTGCTTATAGCGGTGACGATTTAACTTTAGATGAACTCAAATCTCTACTTGATTTTACATACCAATCTCAGCATTATCTCGAACAAGGTCTGGATATTTCACCAGACTATTTTGATTTGAATTTAATACAAACCTTTATTGCAACTTCGGGAGTCGAAGGACTCGAAGCTGGGTGTTATTATTACGCACCCAAGGCACAAGAATTGCGACAAATTCGCTTTAAAAACTTCCGACGCGAATTGCACTATCTTTGTTTGGGGCAAGAACTCGGACGTGATGCATCCGCTGTGATTTTTCATACTGCTGATTTGAAAGCAGCGGTGAATCAGTATGGCGATCGCGTTTACCGTTATCTGCATATGGATGCCGGACATTTGGGGCAAAAGCTCAATTTGGCTGCCATTCGCCTCAATATTGGGGTTAGCGGTATCGGTGGCTTTTTCGACGACCAGGTAAATGAAGTCTTGGGTATTCCCGGAGAAGAAGCTGTGTTATATATCACGACTTTGGGAAGACCGAGATAATATTTGGGAGTTGCAAGGTGGGTAAAACGTAAATATAGCGCTTCCTTATCGAGGGATGTACAGTCGTAGGGGCACAGCAATGCTGTGCCCCTACATTTTGTTTATGTTTAAGTGTACTTCATTCAACTGATAACTACTATATTTTGCGTTTTATTTACCATAAAATAGGGTGTACGATACTCCCGACATGGCATATTGTTGAGGAACAAAAATACTATGACCAGACCACCTATACTGAAAGCAAATGAAACCTACACGTTTAGTAAATATTTTGAATTAGCTTTTGACCCAGAAGATATTCTAGCTGAATTAGGATTTACGTTAGCGCGTCTTCAACTCACTTTACCAAAGTTTACAGGAGAGTTAGATGATTCAAGTTTACGTCAACGCATTGAGCAAGATTTAATTTATGTTGATTTAACTAGCGATGCTCGTAGAGAAGTAATTATCGAACCAGTTTTGCTGCAAATATGCCGAATGACTCAAGCAAAACTTAAAATAGAGTATCCAATTACTATTAATAATTTCCTGAAAGGTTCGCTCGATTATTATCTGCAAGCCAAAAATAATATTCTTGTAGTCGAAGCTAAAAATGCTGACCTAGCTAGAGGATTCACTCAGTTAGCGGTAGAACTGATTGCTTTAGACCAATGGATTAATCTTGATATACCGATTATTTACGGTGCAGTCACAACGGGTGATATTTGGAAATTTGGGTTTCTCAAACGTCAAGAAAAGCAAATTATTCAAGATATTAATTTATATCGCGTTCCTGCTGATTTAGAAGAATTATTGCGAATTATACTAGCTATTATTTTATAATAACTGGCAAAAATATAATATTATATTCCAAATTGTAGGGGCGAGGTCTCCTCGCCCTCCATGATAATTTACAATAACAAAGCGTAAAGCCCCGCGTTTTTTAAACCGGGGATATAAGCGAA
>CAXTCQ010000432.1:0-5197 GCA_964242965.1 uncultured Calothrix sp.
CTACTGACCCCTGACCCCTGACCCCTGACCGATATGCAAATCCCCCGTCTACATCCCGATACCATTGAAGCAGTAAAACAACGAGCCGATATATATGATGTTGTCTCGGAACATGTTGTCTTACGCAAACGCGGGAAGGATTACGTGGGTTTGTGTCCTTTCCACGACGAAAAAAGCCCCAGTTTCACTGTCAGCCCAGCCAAGCAAATCTATCATTGCTTCGGCTGTCAGGTTTCAGGAAACGGGATTAAGTTCTTGATGGAGTTGCAAAAACGCTCGTTTCCGGAGGTCGTACTCGACTTAGCACGACGTTACCAAGTTTCAGTACAAACCCTTGCACCCGAAGAACGTCAAGAATTGCAGCGAGCTATTTCGTTGCGCGAACAATTATATGAAGTTTTAGCAGCAACGGCACAATTCTATCAGCACGCACTCAAAAATTTTGGTCATGGAGCGCTGGAGTATCTGCGCGATAAACGTAAACTTAGCGATGAAGTTATTCAAAAATTTGCTTTAGGATATGCACCTGCGGGATGGGAAACCCTGTATCGATATTTGGTCGAAGATAAGCGTTACCCGGTGCAGTTGGTGGAAAAAGCAGGTTTGATTAAACCGCGCAAAGAAGGAAATGGCTATTATGATGTGTTCCGCGATCGCATTATGATTCCCATCCGCGATGTCAGGGGACGTGCGATCGCATTTGGTGGGAGGACAATGGGAGATGAGCAACCTAAGTATTTAAACTCTCCGGAAACCGAATTATTTAGTAAAGGTAGAACCTTGTTTGCGCTGGATGCTGCAAAAGATGGTGTTTCGCAATTCGACCAAGCTGTGGTTGTGGAAGGATATTTTGATGCGATCGCGCTTCATGCTGCTGGTATAAACAATGCTGTTGCTTCTTTGGGTACTGCCCTGAGTATTGAGCAAGTTAAGTTAGTACTGCGGTATAGCGATTCCAAACAGTTGGTACTCAACTTCGATGCAGACAAAGCTGGAACCAACGCGACAGAACGCGCTATCGGCGAAATTGCTAGTTTGGCGTATAAAGGTGAGGTTCAATTAAAAATTCTCAATATTCCCGATGGTAAAGATGCCGATGAGTATTTGCATACCCATAGTTCTGATGACTATCGGGAATTACTGTTGAACGCGCCATTATGGTTAGATTGGCAAATCCAGCAAATTATTAAAGATAAAGATTTAAAGCAAGCCAGCGACTTTCAGCAAGCTTCGCAGCAAATTGTTAAATTACTCAAGAATATTGAAAACAGCGATACTCGTAGCTATTATATTTCTTACTGTGCCGAAATATTGAGCTTGGGTAACACTCAACTCATTCCCTTACGAGTCGAAAATTTATTAACGCAAATAGTACCAGCGACATCGTATAAAGCGACACCAAAAACTGCTAATAAGCCGCAGAATGCAATCCAGAAAGCTAATCTTACTCAAGAAAGTAGCCTTTTAGAACGAGCAGAAGCATTATTATTGCGAATTTATTTACATTGTCCGGGACAGCGGCAAAATATCATTAATGCTTTGGACGAACGCGACTTACAATTTAGCCTTTCGCATCACCGTTTTTTGTGGCGGCAAATATTAGAAATACCCCACGATATTGAAGATAATTTAATATCAAGATTGCAAGATGTATGCTTAGAATCTTCTGAAGAATCGGCATTAATTTCCCATTTATTTCATCTTACCGAACAAGCCAAAACCGAAATAATGCGCTCGCCGCAGGTAGTTCAGAGTGCGATCGCCTGTATCGAAAAAGTGATGCACCTTCATCGATTGCAGCACTTTAAAGGACTTTTGGAAGGAACCAGTCCAGAAACCGAACCCGAACAGTATGAAGCTTATTTCCAAGCATTCTATAACGAAAAATTACAGTTACAAGAATTAGAACGTCAGCGGCAGTTTTCAATTCTCGATGTGATGTAATTTCACCATCTAACTGCCGCTTATTCGCCAAGAAATCAGAAGTTTTTACTTATCCTCTCCTTGCTTCTAACTGGATTGGCTATTTTGTGCTACCTGTCGAACTTGCTCAATATCTAAACTCAATGCTTCGGCTATTTGCTCAACTGTTGCCCCTAAATTAAGCATAAAAGGCACTGTTTCAAGTTTTCCTTCAAGTTTTCCTTCAAGTTTTCCTTCGAGCTTACCCTCGTCTTTCGCTTCTTGATAGACTTTCGTTTGCTTCAATTCACCCAATCCTAACATTTGCTCAATCTCCTTACGACTTTTTTGAGGGAATTTGTAGATAATAATCGTCTCTATCAATTCTAAGATTTCTTGTTGGGTAACTGCATCAACTGTTTGCTGTTTGTTCAGTTCGATTAATTCCCGTGCTTTAGTTGCAGCGGTTGATTCCGGTTCGATTACTAACTTGACTGTTTCGATACCAACAGATTGACCTAATGTCGATTCTAGCTCATCTAAATAGATACGCTGTACTCGCCCAGATGCAAGCAGTTCAATATATCTTTGAGTTTCTCCGACATCTACACTTTTAGTTGGGTAAACTACGACTCCGCGCCAATTATTGCTCAACTCAGTTTTATCAAGATACATAAATGTTTCTGTAAAAAAGCGCGAGTAAAACTGTTTGTCGGATTGAAACTGAACTTCGACAAAATATATCGGCAATGATGGTGCATTTACCTTGGGGAGAAATACCCCATCAATGCGAAATGCTAACTGTTTGACTTCAACCGATGAAAATTGATAGCTGTTTGCGGTTGCAGGAGATTGGTTGATGAGTTCAAAAAAAATGCCAGGAAAGCCTTGAAACAGGCGATAAAAGATGGTATCTGTTTTCACGCAGCTAGAACGTTATTACTATTTGCTACGAATTACTATTTTACTCCGAAGGAACTTAAATAAAATCACCCATATTATCGCATTTAAGAACACATCAGCGTATCGCGGGTATCGCGTCCGGTAATGGTATTCGTGCCTTTTGCGACTTTACACAATTTTATCTGCTCGTCATCGCGGATTAAAGCATCGGTAAAATCAGCCCCATCGATAATTGCACCTTCAAATCTGGTACTTGCGGCAAATGCACCTTCGAGAACTGCGTTAGTTAAATTGGCTTTAATTAACCGTGCTGAGTCGAGTGTCGCATTGGTTAGGTCTGCATCTGTAAAATCCACCGATTCGAGATTAGCGGCAAAAAAGCTAACTCCGCGTAAGTTGGATTTACTGAAGTTGCTTTGCTTTAAGTTGGCTTTAGTAAAGCTAGAGTCGCTTAAGTCGCGTCCGGAAAAATCTGCCTCAATTAAAATTTCTTTGTTGTAGTCGAGTGCTAGTGCTGGTAGGACAAAACCAAAATTCGTTGTAATGCAAATTACAGCGAAAACGAATAAACTGAGTAGCAAAGTGCAAATCCGATTGTTTAACCTAGAATTCATTGTATTTCTTGCCAATGACGAACCATTCCCCATCTCATTATCCCGACATCGGTACGTTAGGTGAAGACCTCGTTGCAAAATGGTTGGCAGAATGCGGTTGGAATATTTTACATCGTCGCTGGCGCTGCCGTTTGGGTGAGATTGATATTATTGCCGAAGGGGGGAAAGGGGTTTGGGGAGAGGAGGGAGTGAAGGAAAGATACGTTTCTTCTTCTCCTACCTCCCCTACTCCCCACGGACTACTGCCTACGGACTCAAATACTTTGTTATTTATAGAAGTGAAAACGCGCAGTATCGGTAGTTGGGATGCTGGGGGGAGAAATGCGATTACATTCCGCAAGCAGCAAAAACTTTGGCGTACAGCACAATTCTTTTTAGTTAAATACCCTCAAAAGGCTGACTTTAATTGTCGATTCGACGTAGCAATTGTATTTTCTAAAGCTATATCAAAAAATCTGGATGCGAGTAAAGATTCACAAAGCCTTGCTTCGACTACAGTTTCGGGGTACTATCTAACGCTGCAAGAGTATATTGCTGGAGCGTTTGATTCATTATGACGCAATACAGTCCCTTAATTGCAAAGGATAGGCAAGATACCTATCCTACTACATGGCTATTTATTTTTTGGAATATTGCAGCTAGTTATTAACGTAATCAGTTCAGGCCAGTGTTTCCGGACAATAGCCTAGACCGCGTACAAACTGCTGTCGGAATGCCTCAATCTCATCTCTTTCAGGATTTCCATGCGACACTATCGCTACTTGATAGCGACGCATTACGTCAACAGGACATTGTCCAGTTTCCAAACTCCACAATGCCATTTGTACCCGCATTGGTGGTTCGTACCGAATTCCTAACTCATTCAAAAATGCACGAAAATCGCCGTCTTCTGCGGGCAAAACTTGCGAAGAGAGTTTGATTCGCACTACCCAGCCATCGATTTGATGAATGACGGTGACAAACAAAACCGGCATTTGGGGTCGCGCATGTAAGAATTGAATAACCCGGAGGGTTAGACTGGCATTTGCCAGGTAATACAAGTATTCCATTTTGGTGCTTGGGATCAAAGCCAATCCTACATTTCTATTATTGGTACAAAGACCTTTGGCTGGATAGGGTAAATGTCCCCGTTTTTTAATGGGGAGGTTTACCCAATGTTCATATTTTTCTTTACGTGATATGTACGTGCTACCTAATAGTATTCATCATCAAGTCGAGGAGTAATATTGCACATCAATCCCCTAAAGTATCATCTATAAAGAAAAGCTAAAATCAACTTGTCGAAGTAATCTTAACGCAGATGCAGCAAGAATTGGAACCATTTAATTCAGATTTAACTTCTACCCTTGGAGAGAAATATTTAGATTTAGACCGTTCAACTGTTGGCTATGACTATGAATTACCGCGAGAACTGATAGCTCAAAATCCTGCGGTTCCCCGCGATAGTTCAAAATTATTGGTAGTAAATTCGACTAGTGCAAGTGAAGTAAATCCACTCTTACACAAAGTTTTCCGTGAATTACCAGAGATATTGCAACCGGGTGATTTATTGATAATGAATAATACAAAAGTGATTCCAGCGCGATTATACGGACGTAAATCTACGGGTGCAGCAGTCGAAGTTCTACTATTGTCAGAACGGCAGCATAATTGCTGGTTGGCATTGGTGAAGCCAGGGAAGCGGTTTAAGATTGGGTCGAAGATTGTTTTTGAAGAGAAAGTAGGGAGTAGTCCGTGGGGAGTAGTCCGTGGGGGAGATGAGGAGAAGAGGAGAGGGG
>CAXTCQ010000433.1:0-5196 GCA_964242965.1 uncultured Calothrix sp.
CCCCACACCTCCTTACCCCGATTAAATATTTTCTTTAAGAGGGAGCTTATTTTATATGACAGTTCTATTAAAAGAACTTAGCAGTCAAGATATAGATTGGATGTTAGCAACCGGACATCGGGTAGAAATCGAACCGGGGACTGCTTTAATACAGCAAGGTCAACCCCTTGATGCCCTATATATCCTTTTAGATGGTGCTTTAACGGTTTCGCTAAATCACAGTAATGCAAATCCACTTGGACGCGCTTTTGCTGCTTTAGAAGGTGGAATACCAGGACGAGAAATTGCGCGGTTGTCAAGTGGGGAAATGGTGGGAGAAATTCCGTTTGTGGAGACTTATTTACCATCGACTACAGTTTGCGCGATCGCACCCTCTCTAATCCTCACCATCCCCAAGAATCAGCTGCTCAAAAAGATGCAGCAGGATTTGGAATTTGCCGCACATTTATATCGTGCGATCGCAATCCTCCTATCTACTCGTCTCCAGCAAATGATGAATCAACTCGGACGCAGTACGGTAATTTTAAGTAAGCCGCAGCTAAGGGAAGCGTTGATTGTCTTTGCTGAATTGCACGATAGCGATATCGAATGGTTAGTTGCTGCGGGACGAGTTCAAGAAATCGCCGCCGATAGCGTATTAATTCGTAGCGGTAGACCAGTAGAAGCGTTACATATTTTACTAGACGGTGCATTGACTTTAAATGCTAGCGAGGAAGATAGTAACCCATTAATGCAGGCTTTTTCCAACTTAGAAGATAGCCCAATTCATCCTTTAGAGAAAGAATTTGCGCGATTATCGCGGGGGGATATTATGGGCGAAACACCTTTTATCGAAGCCCAACCACCAGCGGTAACAGTTAAAGCACTACGGGATTCACGAGTGTTATCGATTCCTAAGTGGCGATTAGCAGCAAAGTTGTTACACGATATCGGGTTTGCGGTGCGCTTCTATCGGGTTTTATCAATTTTGTTAGCAGACAAGCAGCAAAGCATCGTCCAGCGACTTGGTTATGGGAGAGTAACTTATAGCAGTGGAGATGATTTAGAAAAATCTTTTGCAAACGAACTTAATAATAACTTTTTGGGACAGATTGCGATCGCAGGAGCGCGTTTTGATTGGATGCTCAAACGAATCGGTATTGATTAGGTTTATGTCTATTAGGACGTAGGACGTAGGTTGGGTGGAGCGAAGCGTAACCCAACGTTCCCAAAACCTTGTTCTGACGACATTTTAAATGTTGCATAATGTTTCCGCAACAGCCTCCGTAGTGGAACCCAACAATCCTGGTTTTGTTGGGTTGCGCGATCGCTTTACCCAAACTACTGGTAATAGTCATTAATTTTGAGGGGTTGTTCGTAGTTGCGCAAAGAGCGCTCTTGATTGTCGGAGCGAGTACAGCGCAACTACGAACGAATCAATTTAGCCCTCGTGCTCATCGAAAACGCTACAAAATCAAAGGTTAATTCAATGGTCACGCAACCCAATCAAGTAAATAATCTATATCGCAAAGAAGCATTAGATAAAGTCGCTTCACCCGAACAACTCGACCAATTAATCAAAGTAACGAATCCCAGACGCTGGTTTTCGCTATTTGCATTAGGTTCGTTAGTTGCAGCAGGAGCAACTTGGAGCATACTCGGAACCATCCCTATCATTACCACAGGTCGAGGTGTGTTAATTTATCCGAGTAAAGTTGTCACAGTCCAAGCAGCAAACTCCGGACGCATCCTCGATTTGAAGGTGCAAGCAGGTGATAACGTCAAAAAAGGTCAAGTTTTAGCCACAATCGACCAGTCAGAATTACGCAAACAATTGCAACTATCCCGCGATAAATCGGCACAATTGCGACTTCAAGACCAAACAGCAAGCATAGTCCAAGTGCAGCGTTTAAATGTGGAAAAAGATGCTATATCACAACAACGACAAACTTTACAACAAAGCTTGGAAACGTTACAATCGCTAACTCCTATTTTGCGCGAAAAAGGTTTGGATGTCCTCAAAAAGGAGCGCGAAAACCTCAAACAGCGCTTGCAAACCTTACGCAGATTGCAACCCGTACTAAAAGATAGATGGGATAAACGTAAATATCTTTTTAAAGAAGGTGCAGCACCCCAGGATTTAGCATTCCAAGCAGAACAAGAATATATTAGCGGTCAAGCACAAATCAACGAAGCTGAATCGCAGTTAAATCAACTCGATGTTAAAGAAGCGGATGCTCAACGTCAATATCTCACCAACCTCAACCAAGTTAACGAATTAAAAGCACAATTAAAAGCTTTAGATAGTCGTCAAGCAACGCAAAAAGAGCAAGATTTTACCGTTGCAGTCAGTCGCAAAAAAGAAATCCAAGAAACCGGAAGGTTAATTGCTCAATTAGAACTACAACTGCAAAAAAGCAGCCAAATTATCAGCGATTATACCGGGAGAGTTTTAGAAGTTACAGCCAAACCCGGACAGCAGCTCGAGCCGGGAGCGGGAATTAGTGCGATCGCAGCGCAAGAGTCTTCTGCTAAGTTGGTAAATGTGGTCTTTTTACCTGTCAGCGAAGGTAAAAAAATCAAACCCGGTATGAAGTTACAAATTACTCCTTCGACAGTGAAGCGTGAAGAATTTGGCGGTATCGAAGCCAAGGTAAAAAATATATCTGCATTTCCTGTAACGCAGCAAGGTGTAGCTAGCCTTATCGGCAATCCGGATATATTACCCGGTGTATTAGATAAAGGTCCCCAAATTGCAGTTTACACGGAGCCAGAGCTTGATAGTTCAACTACAAGCGGCTATCGTTGGTCGTCATCCAAGGGACCGCAGCAAAAAATCACACCAGGAACTACAACTACAGTGCGGATAACTGTTGAGAAGAAAAGACCGATTGAGTTTGCTTTACCAATTTTGAAATCGTGGACGGGGACAGATTAATCGGATTTAAGATTATAACGTTTAATATCGTGCGTCAGTCCCAAACCCCAAGCGCGAGTAGTAGAACTCTTCTTAAGAGAACTAAAACTTTATTATAGGACTCATATTTGATTTTTGAATAAAGTTAGGTATTGTAGGGTGCGTTAGACGCAAGTCGTAACGCACCGTTATCAATGGTTCGGTGCGTTACGAATCACGCTAACACACCCTACGTATCTTTTCAAAAATAAAATAGTAATCCTATATTTATTTTGTAAAGTTTTCAGTCCATTTTAATGGACTTCCGCTATTAGCATCGGGTTTACAACCCGATGCGGGTATGGAAGCAAAACGAGAAATAGCAATGTATCAGTTTTTATCAGCTACTTAAAAAAGTCGATATCTTACAAATCCTAAGTTGCTTTCATCCCGACATCGCGGACGTGAACCGAATCTGGAAAAAGGTCAGCCAAAAAACGCGGCAACTTGGGAGACAAGTTTTCGTCAAAAAGTAATTTCATGCGGGCATTGGAGCCATCAACCGACGCTCACGGTCAGCCGCATAGGCAATACAGGCTTTTAAATCTTCCCGCGTTAGATCGGGAAAATCGTCGAGTATTTCTGCTTCGGTCATCTCGGAAGCTAAATACTCAAGCACTTCATAAACCGTAATTCGCAAGCCGCGCACACAAGGCTTGCCGCCGCGTTTATTTGGCTCAATCGTGATGTAATTTCGATAGTTCATAGTTAGAATTATCAGCTACTAAAAGTTCAAAAGTAAGTAAGAGTGTTCCAAAAAATAAATTATCCCGCTTGATAACCATCGACTACGATAAGTATTGAGATGCTGACCGTAGGCAAGCATGACAAAAACTGAAATATTTTGATTTACAAGTGTACATTTACCTCTTTTTTCCTAATCTCTTCCACAACTTCCTCACAATTAGTAACAACTTTATCTTTTGTGTCTAAACTTTTATCTCGATTTTTAAACTCATCGAGCAATTTATAGAAAGAATTTAAATCTTCTTGCTCACTTCCACAATGGAGCATAATTATCTTTGCCCAGGAATTAGAAGTTGAGACGTGGTATTTTTTTTGCACCCCAATATAAAATCAATACATTAATAATTAATGCATGTTTTGTTAATGATAAAACTGCTATTTAATCAAATTAAATAATAACCAATTTCTAGCTTTTCAGCGAAGCAATTGTAAGGGTTTTACCTACTTCATACTTCGTTACATAACTAGGTTTATTTGTGCCGCTAAGCCGAAGTCAGAGAGAAGCGATCGCTGAGGTAATAAGTTATTGTCAAGCTAAAAAGAAACTAAATATTTATAGATTTTTCGACTGCGCTTTCGCCCGCCAGGGACTGTAAGTCCCTGTCTAATAGCTAAAGTCCTCTAAAAGAGGACTATTTGAGATTTAATTTTATGTAAAATTTGTAACTGCTTGATTTACTTGTTAGTATTTATATTTAGAGAAGCAAGGTATGGGGGATCTTACTTCTCGCTAATTATTCAAAACTCCGATATTATCGGTGCGAGATGAATTTCTAGCCGATGATTGAGAACATGAGCAATTTTTTGCAACATTGAAAGCGAATGTCCCTCATAATCAGCATCTTCAAGACGGGCAATTACAGGTTGTTTTGTGCCAATCAATTCAGCAAGTTCTTTCTGTGTTAATCCTGCTTTTGTTCTAGCTTCATAAATAAGTTGTGCAACTTCGGCATTAATTGAAGCTACCGCTAGCATTTCCTGAAGTTCAGCATCATCACAATTCATTTTGTCGATTATTTTAATAGCATCGTTAGTTTTCGCCATTTTCTTCCTCTTCTACGTAGGTATAAACCTCTGGATTTTCGAGAAATAAGCGCGATCGCTCAATTGCTCGTTCAATATCAATCTCTGGCACTGCTGACTCTTCTTTTATAATGGCATGGGCAAGAATTGCTACGTTTTGTCCATGAAAGAAGTATAGAATTCGGTATTGTACGTGAATATGCTTGGCTCGAAGTTCATAAATATTATCTTGAAGATAATCTGCTGCTGGCCGTCGAAGTTCGTAACCATTCGAGGCTAGTTGTTTGATTCGAGCAATACAGTTAGCGTAGCCTTTTCGATCTTCTTTTAGAAGCACCTTAAGCCAATCGAGAACAGGAACTTTTCCATTACCATCTTGGTAAAAAATAATGCGTGTTTCAGGCACTACACCCTCTGTTCAATATATCAATATTGTTATATAGCAACCGCCAAGGCGGTTAAGACGCGGAACGCAAGGCATCCTCAATGGC
>CAXTCQ010000434.1:0-5193 GCA_964242965.1 uncultured Calothrix sp.
AACATACGGTGCGTTACGGCTTCGCCTAACGCACCCTACGGGATATTAAAATTTACTTGATTTGCTTGTTTACTAAATTTAATAACGTTATGGCGATCGCGTCTAGAGGAAGAATCAAATCTACACATCCAGTTGCAATAGCCGAACTTGGCATTCCGAAAAATAGGGAAGTCGCTTCGTCTTGGGCAATTATAGTACCGCCGATTTGACTGATTGCTTTGACTCCGATTGCCCCATCTCCATCCATACCAGTTAAAACAACGGCAATTATTTGAGTGAAAAAGCTTGCTGCCACTGACTTAAATAAAACATCGGCAGCAGGACGAACAAAACGTTCTTTTTCAGAATTTGATAAAGATAAACTTCCATCCGAATTTACCAATAAATGCTGGTTGGGGGGGGCAATGTAAACTATACCAGCAAATAAAGACTCCCCATCTTCAGCTTGCTTGACAACTAAGGATGTGCGGCGGTCGAGGATTTCGGCAAGTAAACTCGGACGGCTAGGGCTGATATGTTGAACTACAACAATAGGTGCAGCAAAATCACCTGGCAAATTAGTTAAAATCAGACTTAAAGCATTCAAACCTCCAGCAGATGCAGCTACTAGGACAATAGAATCATCTTTATTCATTAATTAATAAGAGATTAAGGTATGGAAAATATGATTTGTTTTATTAATTGCCATCGGTCGTGAGGCTAAATTTACCAATTCTGCCGGAATTTTTGATAATGGTAAAACAAAGTCGATGTCCATAACATTTGCGATCGCGCTTCGCGGCATTCCAGAATACATCGCATCGTCAGGGTCTTGTACAACTGCCATACCACCGCGCATTTTTACTGCCATCAATCCCGCTGTACCGTCATCTAGCACGCCTGTTAATACTACACCGACTACACGCCGTCCGTATGCGCGTGCAGCAGTGCGAAACAAAGGGTCAATTGCTGGGCGATGACTATTTTCGCTAGCACCCCTTGACAAATGTACGTGTCCGTGCTTTATCAATAGATGGTAGTTGGGAGGGGCAATATAGATGCGTCCCGGTACAATTGCTTGCCCGTCTTTGGCATGGTGCGATCGCAAAGCTCCAGCGCGGTTGAGGATGTTTGGCAAAACACTCGTCCCATGCGATGGAACATGCAGAACTATAAATACAGTCGCATTTAAGTCGGATGGTAAATTTTTGACTAACTCGGACAGTGCTTCAACTCCACCTGCCGATGCTCCGACAACGATGATATCGTGTCCGGGCATTAATATTCCTCCTTCTAGCAGTGTAGGTTTAATATCAAGGTACTGCCATTTTCAATGTTAGCAATAATGGAATGACTAACTTACCTAGCGTTGAGTAGATTTTTTGATTTGAAATATATATGTAGGGTTCGTAGTTGCGCTGTCTTCGCTAAAGGCGAATGGTAAAGTCAAATATATGTAGAGGTAGTGACTTATGACTCAAGTCCAAACACAAACCGAACCTAAACTATATACCTTCGATGAATTCATCGAATGGTATCCCGATAACTCCGCCCTACGCTACGAATTACATAATGGAACAATTATAAAGATGCCACCACCAACAGGAGAACATGAGAGTGTTGTTGGCTTTTTAGCCGTGCGATTTGCATTGCAATTTTTACAGATGGGTTTACCCTACATAATTCCGAAAACAGCTTTCGTTTTGCCAGCCGGTAACGATTCGGCTTATTCCCCTGATGTTTTGGTAGTAAACCACCCCAATGCGATAACCGAGCCAACTTGGAAAAAGGCATCGACTTTAACTCAATCCGCATCCGTTCCCTTGGTGGTGGAAGTGGTCAGCACTAATTGGCGCGATGATTACCACGATAAGTTTGCGGACTACGAAGCTATGGGCATCCCAGAATATTGGATTGTAGATTACGCAGCATTGGGCGGACGCAAGTTTATCGGCAATCCCAAGCAACCAACGATTTTTGTGTGTGAATTAATTGATGGGGAATATCAAATGACTCCGTTTAGTGGTAACGATTTGATTGTATCCCCAACATTCCCACAGTTGAATTTGACCGCGCAACAGATTTTTGATTCGGTATCGTCGATTTAACTCTTATAGGACTTACGCACACTATACGAAAAACTAAGCGTTCTAGTCCTTGGAGATCGGAACCTACCCCCCGAAGATCGGGGGGCTTTGCGTAAGTCCTGTCTTATAAACTAAAAAACCATTAATAGCATCCATCAATGCTTCGGGTTCATCAGCGCGAATTAAATGACTGCTATTTTCAAAGATTCGCAAATCAGCATTCTTAATACCTGCGGCGATTTCTTCTGAAAATTCTGGGGCACAAATCCAGTCGTGTCGTCCCCCAATTACTAAAGTTGGTGCGGTGATTTTATGTAATTGGTCTAACACGTCATAAGTCCGCAAAAACCCACCGAAAGCCACATTAATTGCATCAATCGAAAGAATCTTATTATCCCAAACTTTTACCGATGTATTCGGGTCATGCTTCAACGAATACATTGATGCCATGACTTGGAAATATTCACGCAGTTGTTCCTCATTCTCAAAATTACCATCCCAAAGTCGTTGAGCAACTCGCTTTTGTTCTTCGGTTCCCCGTTCTGCTAAAATCTGTTTTGCTCGTTCTAAAAAGCGGTAACTCGCAGTGCTAACAATCACAATTAGATGCGAGACATTTTGCGGATAGCGTGCTGCATAGGATAGCGCAACCATTCCACCGTAGGAAGTTCCCAGCACGACGATTTTATCTAAACCAAGGTGCTGACGCAGCGCTTCCATATCCTCGACATTATTATCAAGCGTATAAGTTTCTTTTGCGCCGCGTGCAGACCTTCCCTGTCCGCGATGGTCAAAATATACTAGTTGTAATCTACGTGTTAAAGCTGAAAATGTTGGTTTATAACCAGTATGGTCAGCACCGGGTCCGCCGTGAATCAAAAAAGCAACGGGTTTGGTGTAAGTATTTTGTCCTTTGACTACCAAACCGCACCCTTCGATATCGAAGAAAATTTCTGTATCTCGAATTTTTGCAAGCATTTTTAAGACTAGCTTTACTTATACGTGACGAAAAGATACATCCCTACTTCCTACTCTCTACTACCTATCTAAGATGCTTGCCACTGTTTAACTCGTTCGGCGCTACCTGTGGGAATTGATGCGATGAGCTTTTGCGTGTATTCTTCTTTGGGTTCGCGGTAGATATCCTCGGCTTTGCCTTGTTCGACGATTTCACCGCGATTCATGACGAGAATGCGATCGCTCATAAATTTGACAACGCTCAAGTCGTGGGAAATAAAGATATACGTCAACCCAAACTCTTCTTGCAATTCCTTCAATAAGTTCAATACCTGTGCTTGTACTGAGACATCGAGTGCCGAAACCGACTCGTCACAAATAATAAATTTGGGATTTAACGCCAGCGAACGCGCTATACATACACGTTGCCGCTGTCCTCCCGAAAATTGATGCGGGTATCGATTCATCGCATCGCCACTCAATCCTACCCGTTCGAGGAGATACACGGCACGTTCGCGGCGATTGTTTTTTGTCTTTCCTTGCCCGTGAATTACTAAAGGTTCCATAATTGCATCCCCTACCTTCATTCGAGGGTCGAGGGCGCTAAATGGATTTTGGAAAATGATTTGCATTTCTCGCCGCAACTTTTGTAATTCTTGACCTTTAAGCTGCGTAATATCGCGGTTCTCAAAAATAATTTGCCCGCTCATTGGTTCAATCAGCCGCAGCAAAGTTCGCGCTAAAGTACTTTTACCGCATCCCGATTCGCCTACTAAACCGAGAGTTTCGCCGCGCTTGATATCAAACGAGACATCATTCACCGCCATATAGTAGCGTTTTGTACCGCCAAATACACCTTTGATGGGAAAACCGACTTTAAGATTTTTGATTTGTACGAGGGAAGCTTCGCGTTCGAGGTTTGCGAATCGTTGAGTAATTTCTTGCGAACTAACTTCGCTGGGTGCTTCGGGTGCTTTAGCTTGAATAACAATTCCCATCGGGGTTTCCTCAACGCTCATGTAGTCGGAAACAGTGAGAAGTTTATGCGGACGCTTATTAAGTGTCGGACGGCACGCTACCAAGCCTTTGGTATAGGGGTGTTGGGGATTGTTGAAAATTGCAATTGATTCGCCAAACTCAACAACTTTACCCTTATACATCACCGCCACTTTATCCGCAATTTCCGATATTAATCCCAAATCGTGGGTAATAAATATCATCGCCATGTCACGTTTTTTTTGTAACTCGTGCAGCAATTCGAGAATCGTTGCTTGGACGGTAACATCTAACGCTGTTGTCGGTTCGTCAGCAATCAACAGTAACGGGTTGCAGGAAATCGCCATCGCAATCATTACCCGTTGCAATTGTCCCCCCGAAAGTTGGTGCGGGTAGCGTTCCAACATCGAATCTTTGTGCTGGTTAACCAAATCAGCAAGTTTTTCGGGTGTAACGGGTGAACCAGTTTGTTTTGCAGTTTCGAGATATTGCTCTTTAATTTGCTCATCGCTGGGGAGAAGTTTGACTTCTTGGAGTCCGGCGATCGCTTTTTGTTTTGCTTGAGTTTTGGTGATGTTTTGGTGGCGTAAAATTGCTTCAATAAGTTGATAACCAATCGTAAATACGGGGTTAAGCGAACTCATCGGTTCTTGGAAAATCATCGCAATATCTCCACCCCGGTACAGTTGCATTTGTTCGGGAGGTAAAGAAGCTAAATTTATTGGTGTTGCATTTGGCTGGGGAGTAAACAATATTTCACCCGCGCTGACCCTTCCCGGTGGTTGCACCAAACCCATAACCGCAAACGAAGTTACAGATTTACCGCTTCCGGACTCTCCAACAATTCCCAACGTCTCACCGCGACGCAAGTCAAAAGTAATGCCATCAACTGCTTTGACTGTTTTAGTGTCTCCTGGAAATTCAACTTGCAAATTGCGAACGCTTAGGATTGTGTCTCTCATAATGTAGGGAATGGGGGAGTTAGGAGTTCTTGTGTTAGGAGTTAGGAGTTCTTGTGTTAGGAGTTAGGAGTTCTTGTGTTAGGAGTTCTTGTGTTAGGAGTTGGCGTTCCCGTTGGCGCAGCCTGCCCGAAGGGCTTAGGGTAATTTCGCGTCTCTATTAGGAGTTAAGAAATAGAAGGTGCGGAGTTAAGATTTTTATTCTTTCTTTTCCC
>CAXTCQ010000435.1:0-5172 GCA_964242965.1 uncultured Calothrix sp.
AACCCGCCCCCCCCCAAATATGAATAATACCCACACCCCAAATAAGAATAAACCCGTCCCCACCCAATGACCAATTACAAATGACTAATAACAAATGACCAATTTATGAAACTACAACGGACAACCTTAATATTGATATTGCTTGCATTCGCTTTAGGCGGTTTCGTCTACTTTTACGAAATTAGAGGTGCTTCGCAACGCGAGGAAGCTAAACAAAAACAGCAGCAAATTTTTAACTTTGCTGCTGATGATATACAATCATTAACTATTAATAAAAAGACTCAAGCTATTAACATAGAACGCAATACCAATTCATCTCCAAAATGGTTACTCAAATCACCAGTATCCACCGTACCTGCAAACGATGCGTCAGTATCTTATTTAATAGATTTATTGGTAAAAGGTGTGCAAAATCGAACTATTTCAACTTCTACCAAACAACTTGATGAATTTGGTTTAAACGAACCGCTAGCGACAATTGTCATTAAGCTTAAAAATCAAAAAAACCATAGCTTAACTTTAGGTCAACCTGACTTTAATCGTCGTTTTTTATATGCTTTAGTCGATCCAAATAATCAACCTAACGGTCAAGTTAATATTTCATTAATATCGACCGACTTTGAGAATGCTGTCAACCGAGAACAATCAGAGTGGCAGCTACCTGTAGAAAACAGAACCCTATCTACACCACTACCTCTACCAACCTTCAACACACCAACTCCAAATAAATCTTAATTCTGAATTCGGAATTCTGAATTCGGAACTTTATTATTCATCTTCTATCTGGAAATTTGATGACTTAGAATATAAACTTAGCGAGTCTAAGAGCTTATCTTTAGTATAAGAATTATCAATAATCTTTGCATTCGATAATTCGACTAATAGATTGATAACTTCTTTATTCTTCTTATGAAACTTCAGTAATTCCAAATAAGCAAATGGTACAACAACGGGCCAAAAAATAGTTGCGATCGCTAAAATTATGCCGGAAAACCAGCGCATCCGCGAAGTCATTTCTTTGTCGTCCATAAAAAAACCTAACCACTCACCGAAGAAGAAGCAAGCTAACAAAATATAAAATATTAATATCAAATAAATCATAATTAAAAGCACCGATTTGACAGGATTGTGGTAGATGTAACACTACTTGATGCGGCATCTCACTTAATTTAAAATTAAAATCCTTCCATCGGCCGCAAACAACTTTGCTATAGCCACTTTAAGGTTTTATATTGTACTCAGTGTTAAATAAAAATAAAGTATAATATATAACAATAATTCTCCTTTCAGGTATATGTATAATTGTAAACCTATTTTACCAAAATGACATTTAGCTCGATGAAGTAATGATTTGACAATACTTGCTGGGGATACGTGGTCAGAATAGTTACCTATATTGAAAAGAATAATTTGTTTCTAATTCCTCACATGACGAGAAAATATCCGTTAGACAAATGTTACAAGTAAATAAGCGCGTATTCAATATTGCCAATAATATCTATTAGTATTGAAGAATTAACTATACTTTACCAGTAGATACGCGCATTATCTTTTATGAAACTAACTTTACATCTTCAAAGCTATCTTAAAACAAAATCATTAATTAAGATGAATTTGGCTGGCGATAATTGTAGACGGAGTAAAATTATTGATACGATCCCATAATTAAGAAACATTAAGATACATTTATAAAAGTTCAAATGAGCCAAACTGCTTTAAATTTAGTTGCAATATCTATCTTTCTCATGACAGTATCAACATTACTGGGTCCGTTGATTCATTTGTCACCAGTAGTTCCAGCCGTTGCAACTTTTGCGATTTTAGGCGTTGCGACACTCGATAGTTTTTCATTGCAAGGCAAAGGCGGAAACTTGCTTTTAGACTGGATTGCTGGATTTTCACCATCCCACAGAGAGCGGATTATTCACCACGAAGCCGGACACTTTCTTGTTGCGTATCGATTGGGTATTCCTGTCGCGGGTTATACACTGAGTGCTTGGGAAGCTTTGAAGCAAGGACAACCAGGACAAGGTGGGGTAAGTTTTGACGATGCCGAATTAACATCTCAGCTACAATTAGGCAAAATTACTGCTCAAATGTTAGACCGCTACTGTACCGTATGGATGGCAGGAATTGCCGCAGAAAGCTTGGTGTATGAAAATAGCACTGGTGGTGAAGATGATAAAGCTAAGTTAGCGACAGTCTTAAAAGGTTTGGGGTTTCCCGAATCCATTTTCGAGCAAAAACAAAGATTTTCCATTCTCCAAGCCAAAACCCTCCTCCAAGAAAATTGGTCAGCGTATGAAGCGTTAGTAAAGATGATGCGCGATCGCGGTGAGGTAAATGAATGCTTACAAGTAATTGAGGAAGTAGTCCGTGGAAAGTAGAGGAGAAAGGGAGAAGGAGAGAAAAAAAATTTTTATTTGCCGCACTCCCCCTACTCCCTACTCCCTACTCCCTACTCCCTGATTTAATTTAGAAACTGCACGAAGTTGGCTTGTGTGAGGTATAAAGTTATTGCAATTAATGACGCGATCGCGTCCGGATGCTTTTGCTTGTAATAAATACTCATCAGCACGCTGTAATAAGCTAGTTCCTTTTGCGTCGTCTCGATCGCGCAAACAAGCGCTTCCGATACTAATCGTCACATTGATTGTTAAATTGTTGTCGATTGCGAATGGTTCTCTGTTAACAATACGGTTTAAGCGCTCCGCTACCAACAGCGCTTCCTCACAATTTGTATTCCCTAAAATAATCACAAATTCTTCACCACCGTAGCGGTAGGGTGTATCTTGAAACCGCAAATTATGCCGCAACCGCGTACATAATAATTGTAACAACCGATCGCCGACTAAATGACCGTAGGTATCGTTAACTCTTTTAAAATAGTCAACATCAAGAATAAGTAAACTCAAAGGACACCCTTGAGTACGTGCTTTATTGATTTGTTTGGGTAAGTCCCACTCCAAAGCACGACGATTATTTAATTCTGTCAGCGCATCCGAAAGCGCGATCGCACTCAGTAAATCATTTGTTCGGATCAGGTCGCGGTATTTTTGAGCTTTTCGCAAACCGACTGTTAGTTGAGCTAGTAATAAGCGTTCTTGCGCTTTGGATTCCAAATCGGCATCGTTTGCATCTTCAGTCAGCCACCAAATATAAGCATCTGCTCCTTGTTGTAGTGCTGCTCCAATCATCGATGACTCCCACGAACGATCGTACTTACTTAAAGAAGCCAGTACTTGAGGACGTTCTTCTAAAAGTATAGAGTAAATCCACGATAGCTTTGTCTGTTCTTTTAACCAACAGCACAATTCCATACTGTCATCTAGACTAGCTTGAACTAAGATGACATCCGGCGGCGCGATTTTAATGCGGGATACTGCCTGATTTAGATTGTCGATAACTTCAATACCAAAAGCCGTTGCATCTCGGATCTGATCTGGAAGGGTTGCTAGAAAGCGATCGCTTCCAAAGATCAGAATGGATATATTCATTGCTTTGCTCTCTGCGCCATTTCAACTATTAAGGGTCAACCCTGTAAAATTTATTGATACTACCTATTAATACTTAGCTTACCTGTATCGCTGGCATAGACTGTCACCCCATATTTTATAGTTTTCAAACTAGTTATACAATCTATTTTCAAGTTCAATCACCTCTTTTGACTGATTGTTTAGGAAATTACCGCAATCAATCATGCTACTTACTTTCGGCTTTTACCTATTTTTTTTGAAACAGTATAAATACTGAATAATCTTTATTGGTACTTATGTTCTACTGTAATTTCCATGTGTTACTGAATTAATAAGTCCAGAAAATAAACGAGCCGTTTTTGTAGTTGAATTTCAAAACAAAATGCGGACTTTCGTAAGTGGCAAGACTAAATTTTATCTTGTTTTAATATTTATTTTTGCTCTCTCCGTAAAAACCGCAACAAGTCAGGGTTTACAGTCTTTGAGGGCAATTAATAAATACTGGGCGAATTACTTAAGTACATTTGACTAGTTGCCGATTTTTTGAACCGTAAAAACTCGGAGTCAACAAATTATCAAGCAACATCAAATTTTTACATAAGCTCTCTAAAGGATTTAATCCTGTAAATATTACTGGTATTAAAAAAACATTAAATCTAGCATTGAATACGTAATACGGACGACTATTTGTCTGTGAAACTACACAAATACTTACAAAGAAACTCACTTTGACACTAATTTATTTACCTTTAGATACCCCCGATGTTTGACTTAAGAGAGGACATCAACATAACTCACTGCCTTGCCTTTGTCTCGTATTTCTTTAAAGAACCTAAAAATTATTGACACTCCCCCCTTTTATAAAGGGGGGAGTGTTAATAATTTGGTAGATGGATTTTTAAGAGACTCTTCAGCTGTAGAGTAGATTAGAGATGTAACGCATTATTGCTGATTATCAGCATAATTAACTTGTTCAATCGCTCACCAGTCTTAACCCAATAGCACAAAAGCTTTGCATTATTGTCATCTACATGCATTTAGGTGGATTTATCGGCACATGATAGGTACTTACTGATAGCCTTCGATGTGGTAACCTGCCGCGACAATTGCCTGTTTGATGCTTTCTTCTGATGCTGCTGATTCAACAGTCACAGTTTTTGCCTTCACATCTACATCAACCTTGGCATCTGGTTCCATAACATGGATTGAGTCGGATATTTTTCCAGCGCAGTCATCACAAGCAATATTGGGAACGTTTAACTTAAGTGCCATAACATACCTCAGCACGCCATTTTGGCGGATGTTTACTTGAACTTTCGAGATTATAAGTTAGTCGGTGCTTTTCAGAGCAGCGAATTAACCGTTCGCAGTCAGTAGTGAATAGCTTTACGGTGTGTGCCTCTGCAAACTGACTAACGATTAACGACTAGCACTAACATCATTTTCATCTTAATAAAGTTGATTAGTTTATTCATCATGCTAGGGACATATGATTGGGGGAAGGGGGAAGGGTAAGGAATTACTGTTATAGCGGGTGCTGCGCCACCGGAATAGTTACAATCTATAACAAAATGTCAAAATATAAGTAAGTACTGGCGTAATTAGGGTTGAGAGTTGGGAGTTGGGAGTTCTTGTGTTCTTGTGTTAAGAGGCGCGAAATTAAAAATATATACTTTCCTTCCTCCCCTTCCTCCCC
>CAXTCQ010000436.1:0-5155 GCA_964242965.1 uncultured Calothrix sp.
CCACTCTTCAGATGTACGGAGTTTTTTCAAAAATCAAATAGGAGTCCTATATCAATATACAGATAACCGATATTACCAAAAAGTCGGCAACCTGATTTTCTCCAGCATTTTTCCTATTTAAAAAGAATAATTAATTGGTTATAATTGTCAAATATCTGCTTTTTAGCTTGATAATTGCATAACAATAAGCTAACAACTGAACCTAATTAGAACTTGGGCAAAAACTCTCCCAAAGCCTTTTAACTCTGTGTTGCGCCAGGTGCTACAACGGGGGGAACCCCCGCAACGCACTGGCTTCTCTGTGTCTCTGTGGTACATATAATTGCGTGATTCGTGCGTAAGTCCTACTGATGAAGCGGAACCCTTTATAGTAAGTAGAAAAGTCAAAAAAACGAACTATGTAACAACAGGTAAAGTTACCTAAAACCCTCTCACATTCTGCTTTCTGCCTTCTGACTTTTTTCAACGATGAATATTCATGCCCACCTACCTACAAGTATCGCATTTTATTGAAATAAGTTAGTTGCGACTTGCTGCAAAACATTAATAGCACGCAAAGAACCATTTATCAAACGATATGCAGCAATCGGTTGTCGTAACATTCCTAAAGCCAGAGGTAAAATTTGAAGCGAACCTTCAAGACTGAGTGCAGAATCCAACTTAGGTAAATCGTGCTTGCAGTTATCGCTAACTACTCGCAACATTGCAACTCCAACGTTAATTGAATCAAAAAAGTCAAGTGCTGCAATTCCTTCCATATCTACAACATCAGCACCAGTTTGGGAAAGATGACGTTTTTCGCAAGCAGAGGAAATAATGCGATCGCACGTCAATCCCTTGACTCTTACAGCGTTTTCAAGATGTAACTCTAACTGATTTGTCAAATCTGGGTTGCATTGACGCGAGTAAATATCGTTACCTTGCTGATAAATACAATCCTGATAAAGTACAGCATCTGCAATTTGGTAGCTTGGCGTTAAACTACCGCACAATCCCATTATTAATACCTTTGGTTGAGACAGTTTTTGTAGTTCTGCGATACCCTCCCACTGCTGTAAAAATTTCGTGAATGCTGGAATCCCGACAGGTATTGATACAACAGGTGGAGTTGATGCTGTAATTCGACTTAAGCCTTTGCGTACAGCATTATATTCGACTCCTTGAGGAACAAAAATAGCGTGGATAGTTGGTACGGGCATAAAAACTATAGTAGTTAGTGCTTCGTTTCATAAGTTCTGAGGGGGTTCCAAGAATCCGGGTTTCTTGAAGAAACCCGGATTCTAACCCTCACGAAAAAGTCAAAACTAATGAAACAGACCATTAGGTTCTATTTCATTAATTTTGATGGGTTTCTTGATACTTCATCGATTCCATCGACTTCGACGACAGTTGCATGTGTTGCACCCTCTCAGAAATAGTAGCTTATGTAAGAAAAGTAAATTAGTGAAATTCCCATGCCGCAGCGTTTTTGAGCCTATTAGTCTGTTTCATTGATTTTGACATGTCGTGGGGTCAGAATCCGGGTAACTTTTACGAAACCCGGATTCTTGAAGCTTACAATCCCACTTGAGATTGCTTTCCCCCAAGCAGAAGTAGCTTAAGTCCGCTGAAATGGACTGATTAACCACTCAAACTAATTAAATAATTAGTCCTCTAAAAGAGGACTTTTGCTATTAGACAGGGGTTTATAACCCCCTGGCTGCCTTTAAAAGGAGATTATAAAAATGCTGGCTGAAGATAATCATTGCTTAAACTCATTCGGTGAACCTTATTTTTTCAAAAGTAATGACCCCCTATTACTCAACAATCCCGACACAATTTGGTTGGTCAAATCGGGTTCGCTAGCACTTTTTGCTATCAACGTTCAAAACGGTATCCCCAAAGGAAAGCGACGTTATTTATTTACTGTCAAAGCTGGAGAAGCCATGTTTTCGACAACGGACGCAAGTAACGAACAGTATCAAATTCTTGCTGTCACCCTGGAAGAAAGCGAACTATCCCAAGTTTCCCAAGCTGAGTTTTGCGAATCAATGGAGATCGGAACTAACCCCCCTTATAAAGGGGGGAACAAAGCCCCCCTTCTTAAGGGGGGTTGGGGGGATCTAATTGAAACTTGGGTAAATCATCTGGGTTCGGCTGTATCCGGTATTACTTCGCAAAAATTGCCCACACCATCGCAAACGCTGGGATGTACTGTAGTCGATAGCAAAGAAGTTTTTCAACCATCGCACGGAATAGTAGTTTGGACAAAAATACTACAAGGGCAAGCGAATTTATTAGGATTAGAAGGCTTAGAAATTACCTCAGAGATAGGAAGAATTCCGTTAAATTCACAGTTATGGATGCAAGCTAGCGATATTGTTGAGATTGACTCGGTTTGCAGCGCGAATATAAATGATATTGGTACGTTACTAAAAGGTTTAAATAATCTCCAAACCTATATATTAAAGGCAATCCAGCGACTCGAACAGCAGGAAACTAGAGCCGAATTAGTACGGTGTCAGGAACGGGAGAGATTAAATAATCAAGCTATAACAAGCACCCTCACCGACTTCGCAAGCACTTTCGATGACCAAAATACCAATCCCCCGCTACAACCCCTCAATCACCAAGATTTAGAGACGCTTTCTTTCGCGTCTCTCCTATTCGCAGCGGGTGCAGTCGGTCGAATTTTAGGCATTACCATCCGTCCCCCAGCAAATTCTGAAGATTTACGACGAGTCCGTAATCCCTTAGATGCTCTAGCACGCGCTTCGCAAATTCGCATTCGTCGGATTACACTGCGGGATAACTGGTGGTTGCAAGATAGCGGTCCGATTTTGGCTTATACATTGATAGATAATCGTCCAGTTGCTTTATTACCAGTTTCGGAAACTCGTTACGAAATTATCGACCCGATTTTACCTCATCGGTTGAAGTGTAATAAACAAACTGCGCCAACTTTATCCCCCACAGCTTACACATTTTACCGCCCGTTACCGGAGACGTTACATGTAACGTCTCTACTATCGTTTGCGTTGCGGGGACATCAAAAGGAATTACTAACGATTTTGTTTGCGGGAATCGCCACAACGTTGCTTGGTATGATTACACCTCAAGCAACGGCAATATTAATCGACCAAGCTATACCCGATGCAGACCGACAATTATTATACCAGTTAGCGATGGGATTATTAGCTACAACCTTTGGTGCGACAATGTTTCAACTCACCCAAGGAATTGCTCTAGCCCGTTTGGAAACTTTCGCTGATACGAACACGCAAGCGGCAGTTTGGGATCGATTGTTAAATTTGAAAGCTTCATTTTTCCGGAAATATTCAATCGGGGATTTGAGCGATCGCGTTTCGGTTATCAGCCAAATCCGCGCTGTTCTCAGCAACACTCTCCTCAAAACGTTTTTTTCGAGCGTTTTTTCGCTATTAAATCTCGGATTACTGTTCTATTACAGCCCGTCGTTGGCTCTAATTGCCGTACTCGTTGCTTTAGTTAATGTTGCAGTCACCATCGTTTCCGGTATTCTCACGCTTCGTAAAGTCCGTCCGTTATTAAATCAACAAGGAAAACTTTTCGGGATGATGGTACAAATCATTGGTGGTGTAGCAAAATTTCGGACTGCGGGTGCGGAGGCTAGAGCTTTTGCCTACTGGGGCAAACAGTACCATCAGCAATTACACTTAACGATGGATGCCCAGAGTATCGACGACAACTTAGTGTTGGTAAATAGCATTTTATCGGCGTTAACCCCTGCGGTACTATTTGGATTTGCCACAAACTTACTAATGTCACAAACTGGCGGCATTTCGACGGGTACTTTTCTGGCATTCAATGCCGCATTTGGGACATTCATCAGCGGTGCAACGAGCCTCAGTACTACAGTGGTAGATATCCTTGAAGCCTTACCATTGTGGGAACGCGCCCAACCAATACTTAAAGCTATTCCAGAAGTTGATACCAGTAAATCTGACCCAGGTCGATTATCGGGACGAGTCGAGGTCAAAAATGCCATATTCCGTTACCGCGATGATGGTCCGCTAACACTAGATGATGTCAGCTTGCGGGCAGAACCTGGGGAATTTATTGCTTTTGTCGGACCTTCTGGAAGCGGTAAATCGACACTTTTTCGCTTGTTGCTGGGATTTGACCAGCCCGAATCGGGTAGTATTTGTTATGACGGGCAAGAACTTAGCGGATTGGATGTAAACGCTGTTCGTCGTCAATTGGGCGTTGTTTTGCAAGGTAGTCGATTAATGTCTGCATCGATTTTTGATAACATCTCTAGCGGTGCGATTTTAACAATGGACGAAGCTTGGGAAGCTGCAACAATGTCAGGTTTAGCAGAAGATATTAACGCGATGCCAATGTCCATGCATACAGTAGTTAGTGAAGGTGGCACTAATTTGTCTGGAGGACAAAGACAGCGGTTATTAATTGCCCGCGCTTTAGCTTTGCGTCCGCGAATTTTACTTTTTGATGAAGCGACGAGTGCGCTAGATAATAAAACCCAAGCGATAGTTAGCGAAAGTTTAGAAAAGTTGAATGTAACTCGCATTGTTGTCGCACATCGTCTAAGTACGATTCGCAATGCTAACCGAATTTATGTATTGCAAAATGGGCGATTAGTGCAACAAGGAAATTTTGATGAGTTGGCAAATCAATCGGGTTTATTTAGTCAACTCATTAAGCGACAAAGGATGTAGGGGCACAGCAATGCTGTGCCCCTACGGCTGTACGTCACTCGACTAGAAACCTCTATATAAGCAAGATATGCTAAGAAAATATAATAGGATTACTCGGTTTTCGCTGGAATTACACTGATACTTTTTGTTGCACTATCCCAGATAATCCAGGCAAATTGACTATCTAATTCATCGTTTGTGTTTGCGACTTTAAAATCAAGTTTTTCGCCACCTCTTTCGATTGCAAAATCAGCATTTTGTGCGTATATCACTTTGAATCCTTTATCGCGCAAAACAAACATTGTCCACTGTTTTAATGATTGCCTTGCAGGTTCGTAGGGAATCAGCGGTCTATTAATTGCGTCTTCAATAACTTTATATAACTTTGCTTGTTCGGACATTTTTTAGGGAGTAGGGAGTAGGGAGTTAGGAGTTAGGAGTTAGGAGTTAGGAGTTAGGAGTTGGGAGTTGGGAGTTGG
>CAXTCQ010000437.1:0-5142 GCA_964242965.1 uncultured Calothrix sp.
ACCCCACCCCAAATACACAATTCCCCAAACAAATAAAAAAGGCGAGCATCGCTGCCCACCCTAATTAATCAACCACAGTATCCACCAAAAACTTATTTATGATGACCACCAAACCACTTAGCAGCCGCAGCTCCAACAATCGCCCCCACAACAGGATTGCTAACAAACTTCAAAATTCCCGGTTGTTCTGCTAACACTTCGCGGAAAATATCGGGATGATTGTGATAAGCAAAAGACGCAAGCTTACTAACATCATCTGCGGTCATCCGACCGGGAACGTGAGTAGAAAGACCAAGTTGCTTCTCTAAATGATGGTCATCCAAACCTCTTTGTTTGAGATGCTTAAAGAAAGCGCGAGCTACATCATCGCGTTCATTAGGTTTAATTTGCGAAATTGCCTTTTGCAACTCCGGTTCCATTTGGCTAGCGGAAACATTTTCGTGATGCAGCGACTTACCAAACAGTTGCCGACGTTGGTCGGGAGTTGTACGTTGAGCAAAATCATCAAAATTTTGATATTGATGCGAAGGGTCGCTAGGGGCTTCACCTAAAGATTCGGTATCACCCTGCGCCAAATCTTTCATGATTTCGCGGCGATATTGTTCGTTATTTGACATTCTCTTTCTCCTATTCTTGATTAAGGAAGTCAGGAGTCAGGAGCCAGAATTGAGTATAAATTTTGTGCAACTGGCGCATAAATAAAGGGTTTTAAACAAACAGGTTTCTTCTTGCGAACTTTACTTATATGATGTAAAACCCTACATCGGCAGATTCTGACTCTTGGCTTCTATTTTTTGAACTCTCGTTTACTTGTCGTTAATAATGGTTACTTGTGTAACCACTAATAGCGGCTATTAGGTATATTGCACTTGATTGCTTTGAACATCATATTGTGCCGTTAAAATCAGCTGCTTATCGGGTGCATATACCAACACCGTTAAATCCTGATTGGGAAAATTCTTGTGGAAACCTTGCACTATAGACTTGGTTAATTCGCGTACTTCAGTCGGACGTACTTGCTTTGAAATAACAATACCGAGTTTGTTATTATCACGAACGTAAGCGTCTTGAATCAATCCTTTAGAAGCTTGTACAACCCAGTTACCAAAATTTTGTCCAGACTCACTATTTCCACGCTCCAAAGTAGCATATGGCGCTCCTTGGCTAATAGCTGGTTGGCTTGTATTACGGTCAATTTGTGCTACATTACTACCCGCACTACAAGCACTAGTAAAGGTAATAACAACGATTAAAAGCAAAGTTGTTACTAGTTTGCGGCTTTGCTGTAATAAATTCATTTTCCCTCCTAATTACTTTGTGAGTTAATTATTTAAATTAATTATTAAACGCTTTAACAATTATAAGTTTATTAGCAATCCGCTTTGGAAAAAACTCAATTTTTTTTGATAACTTAAACAACAGCAAGCGTTTAAAACCTTTTTATCAGCAATATAGCAACCCCAGTTATCGAGCTAGGCTAGGATGTATAAAAAATGCATTTATCTTGATGCGATATACACCCTACCTGAATAGCATTGATAACTAATTGAGGATTGCTATATAGAATATTGACTTAATAAAAGGTAGACTACACCCCGTTTGGCTACCTAAAATTTTAGTCAGATATATTACTTAGTCAATAGTTTTATTGACGTTATCCTTAACACTATCTTTAACGTCTTCTACACCTTGACGAACTTCTGCTTCTGCTTGCTTGGCTTTACCTTCAGCTTTATCTTTGGGGTCGCCGGTAACATTTCCTAAAGCTTCTTGAGCTTTACCTTCGATATTTTTAGCTGCCGCTTTTGCTTTATCTTCTAAGCTCATTTTTTTGCTCCAAATTATTTATTAACATCGCTTCAAAGTTGTAAATGAACTTTGAAACTGCTTTGTAGTACCTTCATAAAGTAACGTCTTTATTTTGCTTTAGTCTTCTACCATCGGACTTAATTCTATCTACTAAAAGGGTGAGATGTGGAAAAAACACTAATAAGCAATTTGCTTATTAGTGTTTGAAAAGACCTAGATCCCCAACTTTCTTAGATGTTTCGGGGATCTGATTTCTCGCAAATAATTTAGGAATATGAAATATATATATTTGTAACTTTGATAAAGAAATGTAAATTAGTTTGAACAGCCATGCCTAATCCCCAATTTATATGTAAAAACCCGATTACTTCAAGTAATCGGGTTAAATTGTTACGGATATTAGATGTAAATCTAGTCTAAGAAACCCATTACACTTTCCGCTTCATCGGTGGTGTTTGAAGCGACAGGACGATTACCCATTACCGAGTAATTCTCAGAAATTACCAATGTGCTGGAAGCAATGGGACGAATTCCAGAGAGGTTCATAGTATCAACTATATGAATGGTATTTTCTCCAATCGGACGAATACCCATAATATTGACTGTATCTACAACGTGTAGATGGCTAATTCCGATGGGACGAATACCCGCAGCAGAGAAAGTTTCAGCAATTTCTAAGTCGCTTTCTTGAATGGGACGTTCTCCAGAAACAGCAAGTGTTTTGGGTGTGTCCTCGTGGACTTGAATTTTGTTCGAGTTTTCTTTACCGTTGGATGAATCTGCTGGCACTGACATATTAGTTTTTGACTCAACTTTATTTTCAATTTTCGCTTGTTCAGCTTTGACTTTATCTGTATTTGCAGTTGAACCCCGATTGTTTTCAACTTCCATTGCCATTTCCTCCTTGAGCTTGGCACGCTGTTGCCGAGAACTGGTTGGTTTGCCAGTGCTGCTTATGCTCATAACCTATACCTCGTTTGTTAATTGAATTTTACAATACTTAGGAGATTTAAATTTATTTCCTATCTACTAGAGTTTAACTTCAAAAAACCTTGTATAGGTATAATTATCTTCAGAATATACATATAAGTAAACCGGAATCGTAAATATTCGTAAATATTCATAAAAAAATATTAGGGAAATCCGCTTAAAAATATACTGTTTGCACCATAACCATAAGCCAAGTATCGGATACTATATAGTAGGGTTTATAGTACATCTGTATGACAGAATTTGGTCTTCAAGCACCCTTTGAGCCTACAGGCGACCAACCGAATGCGATCGCGCAACTCACCGAAAGTATCAATGCTGGTAATCAATACCAAACGTTACTAGGTGCGACGGGTACGGGAAAAACTTTTACCGTAGCTAGTGTCATTAAGAATATCGGCAAACCAACATTAGTTCTCGCACATAACAAAACCCTCGCTGCACAGCTTTGCAACGAACTGCGCGAGTTTTTCCCCAATAACGCTGTTGAGTATTTTGTTAGTTATTACGATTATTACCAACCAGAGGCTTATATTCCCGTTACCGACACATTTATTGAGAAGACAGCATCGATTAACGACGAAATCGATATGCTGCGACACTCGGCAACGCGATCGCTGTTTGAGCGTAGCGATGTAATTGTTGTAGCATCGATTAGCTGTATATATGGTTTGGGTATTCCCAATGAATACCTGAAAGCCGCGATTCCCTTCCATGTTGGCATGGAAGTAGACCAGCGGGAAATACTCAAAAGCCTTGTATCAATCCAGTACAGCCGCAACGATATCGAAATGGGACGGGGCAAATTCCGGGTTCGCGGTGATGTCCTCGAAATTGGTCCCGCATACGAAGACCGAATTATTCGCATCGAGTTTTTCGGTGACGAAATCGACGCGATTCGTTACGTTGACCCGGTGACGGGAGAAATTTTGCAAAGCCTGCAAGCATTGAATTTATACCCAGCACGTCACTTCGTTACACCCGAAGAACGTTTAGAAGTAGCTTGCGCGGACATTGCAGCCGAGTTGAAAGGGCAAAAATTATACCTTGAAGAACAAAATAAGCTTCTCGAAGCGCAACGCATCGACCAACGTACCCGCTACGACTTGGAAATGTTGCACGAAGTTGGTTATTGTAACGGTGTCGAAAACTACTCGCGCCACTTAGCTGGGCGACAAGCTGGGGAACCACCCGAATGTTTGATTGATTATTTCCCTAAAGATTGGTTGCTAGTAATCGATGAATCGCACGTCACCGTACCGCAAATTCGCGGCATGTACAACGGCGACCAAGCGCGGAAAAAAGTATTGATTGAACATGGTTTTCGGCTTCCCAGTGCTGCTGATAACCGTCCGTTGAAGGCAGAGGAATTTTGGGAAAAGGTCAACCAATGTATCTTCGTTTCCGCAACTCCTGGAACTTGGGAACTGGAAATTTCTGAAGACAATGTTGCCCAACAGATTATTCGACCGACGGGAGTAATTGACCCAGAGATATCGGTGCGTCCGACTGAAGGTCAAATCGATGATTTGTTAGGGGAAATCAAAGACCGCGTAGACCTGAACGAAAGGGTTTTGATTACGACTTTAACCAAAAGGATGGCAGAGGATTTAACCGAATATTTAGAAGATAATGGTATTCGGGTAAGATACCTGCACTCGGAGATTAACTCCATCCAGCGGATTGAAATTATTCAAGATTTGCGCGATGGGAAATTTGATGTTTTGGTTGGTGTCAACTTGTTGCGCGAAGGTTTGGATTTACCGGAAGTTTCGTTAGTGGCAATTTTGGATGCAGATAAAGAAGGCTTTTTGCGTGCGGAAAGGTCATTGATTCAAACAATCGGACGTGCAGCGCGTCACATTCGCGGCAAAGCAATTATGTACGCCGATAATATGACCGATAGCATGATTAAAGCTATTGAAGAAACCGAACGACGGCGGAATATTCAAGTTGCACATAACAAGATGCATGGCATTACACCGCAACCAATTACTAAGAAGAAATCGAGTAATTCGATTTTGTCTTTCTTGGAAGTTTCGCGCAGGTTAAATGCAACCGAGTTAGAACAAGTTGTCGAACATATAGATGAAATCCCGTTAGATAATATTCCCGATTTTATTAAACAATTGGAAGCGCAGATGAAGGAAGCTGCGAAGAAATTGGAGTTTGAAGAAGCAGGGAAATTCAGGGATAGGATTAAGCAGTTAAGGGATAAATTGGTGGGACGTTAGGCAATACTCTGCTCGGTTAAGAAATTGATCCCCCCAACCCCCCTTTTTAAGGGGGGCTAAAAGCCTTATAAAGTCCTCCTTTTTGGGGGCTAAAAGCCTTATAAAGTCC